>CAZUTZ010000226.1:0-4368 GCA_964623655.1 uncultured Wenzhouxiangella sp. | reverse complement strand
CTGGATGGTAATAGGACAGCGCCCGGTCAAGATCTGGATCCCGGCCAGGCGGCAGGTCATGAATGACATAGGTCTGCCGAGTCCAGCTGACCTTGCCGCTGTCCAGATCCAGCAGCCAACCGCCGGTATGGGAAAGACGCGACATGCTCGAAAACAGACGTTCGTTTTCGGCCAGTTCCCGGGCGGCCGTCATCTGTTCGGAGACATCCGTGACAATGCCGGCCCAGCGTCGATGCTGACCGACGATGCGCGGCTGAGACTGGATCTGCAGCCAGCGCGTCTGCCCATCCTGCACGATTCGCGCCCTGGCCTCAAAGCTTGAGCCTGCGCTGCGAGCGGCCTCGTTCAGCGCTTTGACACGGTCCGAATCATCGGGATGAAAAAAGCGGAAAACTGACGAAAAATCGGTCTGCAGCTCAACACGATTGACGCCGAACAACTCCTGCGCACGATCACTGACAAATTCGAATCGAAGAACGCCGGAAGGGTCATCAAACAGCTCGTATACCCCAACCGGTAATTCAGCGACCAGCGCGTCACGCCAATCGATCTCACGCTCGATTTGTCGCCTCGCGTCGGCCAGGCGGCGATTCAAAACAACCACGGCAACCGCCAGGCCCGGCACGATCAACAGGGCCAGCCAATAGAACCAGGATGCCAGCGAAACAAGATCCTGCGCGGCAAACAGCGGACGCGGGACGATCAACAGGAGCACCGAGGAAAGACCGCTGGGTATATTGAGTGATCGACGGCAGACTCGTTGTTTCACCCCTCAATCCTGTTTGCTGAGCGCCCCAAAGACTAGCAGGCTACCGTAATCGGGCATCCTATGCCACTTCCACATGATTGGCATTGCAAACATGAACGACACCATCCGACCCGGTCGCTACCGACATTTCAAGGGCAGGGACTATGAACTGATCGATGTCGCCCTCCACTCCGAAACCGAGCATCCGCATGTTGTCTATCGCCCGCTTTACGGTCAGGCCCGACTCTGGGTAAGACCACTGGAATTGTTTGTCGATTACAAGGAAGTCGACGGAATCAAGGTCCCCCGCTTCAAGCGGGTCGGCGCCAGCGCCGGTGCGGAAACCGCAGCGCAGCACAAGGTCAAGGAATTCTGTGACCAGTTCAATCTGGGCGCACCGACCGCCGCCCGGCTTTTGGACCTTTGCGCCGAGCTTGGCGAGCTGGCCAAGGAATGGCTGAAAAGCACGCAGTATGGCAAGCGGACTCAGAGCCTCCCCGCCACCGAAGACTGGCAGGCCGAGCTGGGCGATGTCTTGTTTGCGCTGCTGTGCCTGGCCAATGAGTCAGGAGTCGACGTCGACCACGCCCTGAATCAGGCCATGGAACGCTATCGGCAACGCATTGAAGGTACCGGGCATCCCGGATCCGAGAGCAGCTAGGGAGCCTGGCGATCCAGGCGCTTGAGCCAGACCGTCATGACCTTTTCGGCCTGGACATCGCCGTTGGCGGCAGCGACCTCGATTCCGTTCTGCCAGGCCGACCGCGCGGCCGGCGCGTCGCCGGCTTCACGACAGGCCCGTCCCAGTTCCTGCCAGGCCATGCTCTGCTCGGGTTCGAAAGCAACAGCCTGTTGCAGATGCGCGCGGGCCTGATCGATATCGCCCCGGCCCAGGCGCGCCTGGCCTGCCGCCAATCGCGCCTCGTAGCTGTCGCGGCCGGATTCGATCATTTTTTCGATGACTTCGGGATTCATGCCTCTTCCTCGATCAATGCTTCCAGTAGCTCGGCGTCAGCAGGACCAGCACCGTGAAGATTTCCAGCCGCCCCAGCAGCATGGCGAAACTCATCAGGAACTTGGTCGAATCATTCAACGATCCCCAGTTTGGCCCGGCCTCACCCAGCGCCGGACCCAGGTTGTTCATGGCCGAAAAAACCACTGATACGGCGGTGACCAGATCCTGCTCGATGCCGGACACGATCAGGGTCAGTACAACGATACAGACGATGTAAAGCGACACAAACCCCCACACGGCATTGGCCACCTCGTTGTCCAGCGTGCGCCCGCCCAGCTTCAGCGGCACGACCGAGCGCGGATGGACCAGGCGCTGCAGTTCGCGCAGGCCCTGCTTGGTCAACAGATAAACGCGCACGATCTTGAAGCCGCCCGTGGTCGCCCCGGCGCAGCCGCCCAGGGCGCTGACCAGGATCAAAAGCAGCGGGAGCGTACCTGGCCACAGGTAGACATCTGCAGTGCCAAAGCCCGTGGTCGTGGTGTAGGACACCGCCTGGAAACTCGCAAAACGCAGGGACTCAAGCGGCGTGTCGTAAACCTGCTGTCGCCATAACAGCAGCGTAATGAGCGCAGTAATGATCAGCAGCAAAACGGCGAACAGCTTCAGCTCAGGGTCTTTAAGGTAGACCTGGCCCGAGCCACGGCGCAGGGCGAGGAAATGCAGGGCAAAGTTGATGCTGGCAATGAACATGAAAAACACCACCAGCCAATCAATCAATGCGCTGTCGAAATAGCCGATCGAATCATCGTGGGTCGAAAACCCCGCTGTAGCGATGGTGGTGAACGCATGGCCAACCGCATCGAACAGGCTCATGCCGGCCGCCCAGAAAGCGGCTGCACAAATGATGGTCAGGCCAATGTAAATGGCCCATAAGGCCTTGGCGGTCTCGGCGATGCGCGGGGTCAGGCGCGATTCCTTGACCGGGCCGGTGGCTTCGGCCTTGTAGACCTGCATGCCGCCGACGCGCAGCATGGGCAGGATCGCCACAGCCAGAATGATGATCCCCAGGCCACCCATCCACTGCAGCTGCTGGCGATACCAGCGGATGGAGATCGGCATGTCGCCAAGGCCGGAAAAAACGGTGGCACCGGTGGTCGTGATGCCCGAGGTTGACTCGAAAACCGCGTCGGCCAGGCTGGCGTTGAGCCCGATCAAAAACGGAATGGCGCCGGCCAGACAAACCGCGGCCCAGCACGCCACCACGACCAGAAAGCCGTCGCTGATGCGCAACTCCCGGCTGGCCGTGCGGGTCGGCAGAAAAAGGCCCAAGCCCACGGCGACAACCACCCCCAGGCTGATCAAAAAAGCATGCGCCGCGCCGTCCTGGTTGACCAGGGCAAAGATCATCGGCGGCACGAAGCCTAAGCTGATGAAAATCAGCAGCACCCCGACAATGCGCAGAACAGGCGCATACGCCGACAGGCGCATCAGACGAATACCGCGTCGACCGAGAACAGTTTCTCGACCCGGCTGACCTGCTTCTGATCGGCCACAAACAGGATGACGTGGTCGTCGTTCTGGATCATCACATCGTGATGGGCAATGATCACTTCATCACCGCGGATGATGCCGCCGATGCTTGTTCCGGGGGGCAGGTCGATTTCCTCGATCAGCTTGCCGACCACTTTCGAGCGCCCCGGTGCGCCGTGCGCGACCGCCTCGATGGCCTCGGTCGCCCCACGCCGGAGTGAATGCACCCGCACCATGTGGCCACGGCGGATGTGAGTCAGCAGCGCGCCGATCGTGACCTGCTGCGGACTCACTGCCACATCGATCCGGTCCGATTCGACCAGATCGACGTAGGCCGGACGGTTGATCAGGGTGATGACCTTGTCAGCACCCATCCGCTTGGCCAGCATCGACGAGAGAATGTTGGCCTCGTCGTCGTTGGTCAGGGCGCAAAACACGTCGGTCTCGTTGATCCCTTCCTCATGCAGCAGGTCTTCATCGGCGCAGTCGCCGACCAGCACGATGGTGGTATCGAGTTCTTCGGCTACCCGCTCGGCCCGGGCGGCATCGGCCTCGATGATCTTGACGTGGTGGTTGCGCTCCAGGCGCCTTGCCAGGGCCGCACCGATATTGCCGCCGCCGGCCAGGATGATGCGGTTGGCCGGCCCGCTCATGCGCCGAAGCTCGCGCATCACCACCGGAATATCGCGGGTGGCGGCCAGAAAGAAGACGATGTCGTCGACTTCAATGACAGTATCGCCTTCCGGCATGATCGGCTCATCGTTGCGAAAGATCGCGGCCACACGCGCATCGACGCCTTCGGGCAGCTTGTCGCGCAGGGATTTCAGCTCGCGTCCGACCAGCGGTCCGTCGTGAAAAGCGCGCGTGGCGACCAGCTGCGCCCGGCCGTCGGCGAAGTCCAGTACCTGCAGCGCGCCAGGATATTCGATCAGACGCTGGACGTGATCGGTCACCAGCTTTTCCGGGCCGATCAGAACGTCAATCGGCGTGTGTTCACGATTGAACAACTCCGGATGGACCAGGTAATCGGCGGCGCGCACGCGCGCGACCTTGGTCGGCGTGTTGAACAGCGAATAGGCCACCTGGCAGGCGACCATGTTGGTCTCGTCGGAGTTGGTCAGCGCGATCAGCAGCT
>CAZUTZ010000225.1:0-4381 GCA_964623655.1 uncultured Wenzhouxiangella sp. | reverse complement strand
GAGGCGCGACGATAGCCCAGCGCGCTGAAAGTGCGCACGAAGCGGGCGTAGAAAAACAGGCTGGCCAGTGATCGAAGCATGGCTGCGATTTACCCGTTGAATCAGCTTGGCATTATCAGCCAGGTGCGGCCAGCCCCGGTCAACAGGCCCAATCCAAACTCGACGCAAGCTTTTTGCCGGTATGGTGGTCGTCTTGAGGCAAAGATGCGCAGAAGGTTCAGCCATGCAGGAACGCAAGACCGATATCGCCATCATCGGCGGCGGCACCGCCGGGATGGTGGCCTACCGACAGGCCCGCAAGCACAGCGACCAGGTCGTTTTGATCGAGGCCGAACGCTTTGGCACCACCTGTGCCCGGGTCGGGTGCATGCCAAGCAAGTTGCTGATCGCTGCAGCCGAAGTCGCCCATTCGGCCCACCACGCCCAGCGTTTCGGTATCCACGCAGGACCGGTGAAAGTCGATGGTCGGGCGGTGATGCAGCGCGTGCGTCGCCACCGCGATCGATTCGTCAATGGCGTACTGGAAAGTGTAGAAAAAATTCCGGAATCCGACCGCATCATGGGCCGGGCCAGCTTTGTCGATCGTCATACGCTGGTGATCGAGGATCGCTTGAAGCTGCACGCCGGACGCATCGTGATCGCGACCGGCTCGAGAACCAATGTCCTGCCCTTTCTGAAAGAAGCCGGGCAGCGCCTGATCACCAGCGACGATGTATTCGAGTGGGAAGAGCTGCCTGAATCGGTGGCAGTTTTCGGGCCCGGCGTGATCGGCCTGGAGCTCGGCCAGGCTCTGGCCCGGCTGGGCGTGCGCATCCGCATGTTCGGGGTCGGGGGCCGGGTCGGGCCGATCCAGGACGACGAAATCCTTGAACTGGCGCTCAAGACATTCAACGAGGAATTTTCGCTGAACGCCGACGCGAAGGTCCACGAGATTCGCGAAACCGAGCACGGCGTGCAGATCACCTTCGACGACGCCGACGGCGACGAAGCGACCGAGACCTTTGACTACCTGTTAGCCGCGACCGGTCGGCGACCGAACGTTGATCATCTGGGGCTGGAAACTACCGGCCTGGAGCTGGACGAACGGGGTATGCCGATCTTTGATCATTACACCCTGCAGTGCGGCGATGCGCCGATCTTTATCGCCGGTGACGCCAACAATGACTTGCCGCTGCTGCACGAAGCCGCCGACGAGGGCCGCATTGCCGGCACCAACGCCGGACGCTGGCCGGATTTGCGCAGCGGTCTCAGGCGCGTGCCGTTGAGCGTGGTCTTCAGCGATCCGCAGATTGCGACCGCCGGCCATACCCTGGCCGAAGTTGATGATCGCTGCCGCGGCTGTTACGCCACCGGCTCGGTCAAGTTCAGCAACCAGGGCCGCAGCCGGGTGATGGGCAAGAACCGCGGCCTGCTGCGCGTCTACGGCGAGCACGGCAGCGGCCTGTTCATGGGCGCGGAGATGTTCGGTCCGGCCGCCGAGCATATCGCTCACCTGCTGGCCTGGTCGGCCCAGCAGCGCCTGACGGTCGACACCATGCTGGAGATGCCTTTCTATCACCCGGTCATCGAGGAGGGCCTGCGCACCGCGCTACAGGACCTGGCCGCCAAACTGCGGCGCGGACCGGATCGTCCAGGCGACTGCATGGACTGCGGGCCGGGCACTTGAGCCGCCGTCGACCTTCTATTGACCCGGCGGGAATGCAGATCGCATTCAGCGCAGCAGAATCAAGCGAGGGATGGCGTCGGTGCCGGACCACACCACCGCGTTCTGATCAAAGCGCCGGCCCAGCTGGGCGGCGTCCTCTCTCCCGAGCCCGGCGATCAGACAACCCGGCTCGGCCGGCCAGCTGCCAACTGGGTCAACCCCGGCCCCGGTCAGGAAAATTAAACCTCGGCGCTCAATGCAGCCTAGAAGATTCAGATGCCTGCGTTCGTTTTCCGACGCGGGCAACACCTGGCTGCAGGGGTTGACCGCGCTCACGAAACCGCTGCTTTCCACGCCCTGTCTTGCATGCCATTCAGCCAGCTCGGGGCTATACCGATCAATCCATATCGACCAACCCGGCGCCATGCGATACGCCGTTCGACGATAGGCGGCTACCGTTTCAGCATCAATTGCAGTCATCAAAGGCGCGACTGGAACGGCTGCATTTCACCTTGGCTGCAAACCGGATTTGGGGGAAGGGAGCAACATCTCGTATATTAGAAGCGCTAAAGGGGCCGAAAAATTCAAAGTCGCAATGCGGCCCACTCAGCATCAAGGGGCCTATGAAAAGAGGAAGGGACACGGCACAACTCCGGCTGACGCGCATCAAGACGCGAATGCAGACTGATTTTCAGTTTGCCATAATCGTGACCTTCGGCGTGCTGGCGTCGTCCGCCATTTTCGGTTTTGCCGTCTTTCGCTTTCTGACCGGTTACTGGGTCGGCTTTCTGGTCAATTTAAGCGTCACGCTGCTCGTTCTGGCCGTGATGACTTACGCGGTTTTGAGCGGCCGCAGCCAACGTGCCGGTGGGCTGTTTGCGCTGGTGACCGCGCTCGGCGTGTTCAGCAGTTCACTGACCATGGGCGAGACCGCGCTGATGTGGAGTTATCTGGTCTTCTGGATCAACTTCGTGCTGACCGAACGACGCTGGGCTCTGGTCGTGAACCTTCTGCTGCTGCTTGGGCTGGTGGCCAATCAGAATCTGTTCGAATCGGGCACTTCGGTGGTCACTTACCTCATCACGGCCGGACTTTCCAGCGCGTTCGGCTACATATTTGCCTACCGGCTGGCAGATCAGCAAGCGCAACTGGAGCAGCGGGCGTCGCAAGATCCCCTGACCCAGGCCGGGAACCGGCGTTCGATGCGAAGAGCATTGCTGGAGGCGATCGCCGATCATGACCGCTCGGGGCGCCCTTACACCCTGATGCTGCTGGACCTGGATCATTTCAAGGCGCTGAACGACAGCTACGGGCATGACGCCGGCGATCAAGCCCTGTGCCAGTTTGCCGACTTGCTGCGGGCCAATATCCGCGCCGGCGACCATCTGTACCGGTTCGGCGGAGAAGAGTTCGTTCTGCTGTTTCCCGACACCAACGCATCCGGTGCAGATCGCGTCGTCCGGACCGTCCACGAAAAGACCAGCGGCATTCTGGCCGGGCCGGCCGGTCCAATTCATTTTTCCGCAGGGGTGGCCATCCTTGAAAAGGGTGAAAGCATGGACACCTGGATTCAACGGGCCGATCGCGCCCTCTATCGCGTAAAGCAGTCGGGGCGCGGGCGGGTTGAAATCAGCGCGTCGGCCTGAGGCCCGGCAGATACTCTGTTTGCTCAATCACTGCGGTTGCACGCTCATCAGATCGGCGATTTCCTCGCCCAGATGCCGTTTCAGCGATGCGCGATACCAGGGCTGCATGGACAACCCGCCGTTTTCTGCGAAAAATTCCGCCAAAAGAGGCTGCCAATCATTGTCTTGCGGCATGATGACGCCAAAACTTTCGTTGGCGTCGTCCAGCGCCGGATGACGCCGCAGCGGCGCTCCCGCGTTGCGGGCCTGAAGGTAGTTGTAGCCGTCGATGTAGGCGAAGTGGGTGTCGGCGGCGGCAGCATCAAGGATGGCCTGGTTGCTGGCGCTGAAGTCCATAGGCAAATCGGGCCAGAAATTTTCCTTCAGCGCTTGCAGACGCCTCTCGTGCAGCGTGCCCTCGAAAGCCATGGCCCGCAGCCCAACCAGGATTTCGGGCACTAGCTCTGGCTTCAGGACTTCCCCACGTTCGCGGTGCGAGATCAGGACCGCGACGTTGTGAACATACGGCGGCGAAAAGCTCAGCTCTTCCCTGCGCGGCTCGGTAATCGTCACGTTGCCCAATCCGAACACGCCGCCACCGGCGGATCGCACGCGGTCATAAAACACGCGCCAGTCAGCTTCCTCGGTAAATTGCAAATCGACGGTGATCCGGTGGGTCCGCTCCAGCCAGTCGGCGAAGGCGCGCATGAGATCGATCGTGAAGCCTTCCGGTTGACCATCCGGACCTGCTTCAGCCCAACCGGTAGAAGAAACCCAGAGCACCTTCAAGCTGGAAACTTCGTCGTTGCCGGCATCGACCCGGAAATCGCCCTGATCCATCGGCCAGACCAGGCCCGGAACGAACAGCAACAGCCAGTAAAGTCCCTTCATATTGAATTTCTCCATCGCACGGGTCAGGTTGCCGCCTTTTCGGGCTGGTCCGACCAGAAGCCCCTGGGCGGATCTTCTCCGGTCAGCGCGCGGTAGGCAGCAACTTCATTGTCGACCAGGCCGCTTAAGCGCCTGGCGAGCCGGGCCGGGCAGGCCACCAGCAGACGATCTCCGCTTTCGATTTCCCGATCAGCCGACGGCAGCAGATGATCCTCGTTCC
>CAZUTZ010000224.1:0-4403 GCA_964623655.1 uncultured Wenzhouxiangella sp. | reverse complement strand
ATTCTCGAAATTTACTCCGACCCTGATCGTTTCGACACCGAGCACAACGCCGACAACAGTCCGCTGACTGCCGCCGACGTAGCCGCCAACAAGATCTTGATGGCGCGCCTGCAGGAATTAACGCCGGACATACCGATTCTTTCCGAAGAGTCCAAGCAGGCGCCCTGGTACGATCGCAAGCACTGGCAGCGTTGCTGGGTCGTCGATCCGCTCGACGGTACCAAGGAATTTCTCAAGCGCAACGATGAGTTCACCGTCAACGTGGCGCTGGTGCGCGAACATCAACCGATCCTTGGCGTGGTGTACGCGCCGGCCCTGCAGACCTGGTATTTTGCCGCCCGCCATGAGGGTGCCTGGCGTCAGCAGGGCAAGGGCGTGATGGACCGGATCGAGGTCGCCGAAAAGCCGCAGGGGCGTCCATGGAAAGTGGTGGGCAGCCGTTCCCACAGCACGCCGGAAGTCGACGCCTTCGTCGCCAGACTGGGCGATGCCGAACTGGTCAGCATGGGTTCATCGCTCAAACTGTGCCTGGTCGCCGACGGCAGTGCGGACGTTTATCCACGTCTGGGGCCGACCAGCGAATGGGACACTTGTGCGGCACAGGCGGTTGTCGAGCAGGCGGGCGGACAGGTGCTCGACGCCGAAACCGGCGAGCCGCTGCGCTACAACGCCCGCGAGTCCGTGCTCAATCCGCATTTCATCGTCTGCGCCAGTCCCGATCCGGACTGGTTCAAAGGCTAAGCTGAATCGGCGCGAGTCTCCGCGCGCCGGGCGCGCCGCCGGCACTCCTCGTCGCTGATTTCCGGCCGCTGCCCGTCGGCGGTAATGCAGCGACACACCCCGGTATCGGGCGATTCGGCGCAGAACAGGCGGTCAGGCTCGGATCGACGCAGGACTTCAGGCAAGCGAATTTCCGGGCGGTCGTCTTCGTTGTCCCAGCCGAAGGGCAGTGGCCGATCCAGCGCCAGCCAGGCGCCGCCGCCGGCTGCCAGCAGCACCAGGACCAGGAACCAGCCCGACCTTCTCCAGAACGGCGATTGATTGATCATGGCTCGATCATAGCAGTCGCTCCCGGACGCCTACCTCCGGGAGCAACGCTCGATCGCCGGCGCCGTCAATCCTCGTCTTCGGCGAAATCCCCGGCCACGGCAAAGCTCATGCGCGCCGGGTCGAAGTGGCGACGTACCGCCTCATTGATGGTCTCGGCGTCCAGCTCGAGCAGGGCTTCCTCGAAGCGCTGCTGGTCGAACATGTCGCGGTCCAGATAGAGATAACTGTTCAGGGTACCGACCAGGTTGGAATCGTCACTGCGCCTGAGCTCGCGCTGCTGCAGCAGGCCGCGGCGGCCGGTTTCGACCTCGTCCGCCTCGAATCCCTCGTCGATGACGCGGTTGAGTTCCTCGAAAAGGACCTCGACCAGGCGCTCGCGGTTTTCCGGGGCAAACATGGCAAAGGCCTGAAAGTTGCCGACTTCGTCCAGCGCACCGGCGCTGAAGCCGCCGCCGACCCCGTAACTCAAGCCCTCGTCGTCGCGAATGCGATTGGACAGGCGCGACGACAGGAAGCCGCCGCCGATCAGATGACCGGCCAGGTTGAGCGCCGGGTAGTCCGGGTGGCTGTCGTTCATGGCAAAGCTGAAGCGTCCAATCAGCGTTGCGTTGGCCTTGTCGTCGAGCTGGGCGATCAGCTGGGCTGTTTCGATCGGCTCGACCTGGCGCTCGATGCGCTCGAACGGCACTTCGGCCGTCCAGTCGCCGAAATGGGCCTCCAGCGCCGCGCGCAGTTCATCGGGGTCGAAATCGCCGACAAAACTGATCGTCGTCGCCGGGCCGAAGCCGTAATGGCTGGCATGGAAGTCAACCAGTTGGTCGAGCTCGACGGCTTCAACGCGTGCAATCTGTTCATCCCAGTCCGGCACGTAGCGAGGGTGATCCGGGTCATGCGTATTGAAATGCAGGCCGAGCAGACGGTTGGCGACCGCGCCCGGATCGTCGCGCTGCTGGTCCAGCGAAGTAAGGCGCTGCCGGGTGAGTTCGGCCAGCTCGCGCTCCGGGAAGCTGGGACGGCGCAGGACCTCTTCGGTCAGCTCCAGCAGCGGCAACAGCTCTCCGCGCTGGGTTTCCATGCTGGCGTTCACCGTTGTACTACCGCCGATGTTCAGGGAGGAACGCAGCTCGTCGATGCGGTCTCGAATCTCCTGGCGGCTTAGGTTCTCCGTGCCGCGAGTCAGCATGCTGCCGGTGATCGAGGGCACCTCGCCCAGACCGGTCAGGGACTCCAGCGAGCCGGTGCGCATGGTGATCCGGCCGAACACGCGCTCACCGCGGGTCTGGCGCGGCAGCAGGGCGACCTGAGTACCGTTGGCCAGCTCGAAGCGGATCACGCGCTCTTCGATGTTTTCCGGGGTGGGGTCGAAGGCCTCGCCAGCGACGCGGTCTTCGCGCCCGGTGTAT
Organism: uncultured Wenzhouxiangella sp.; assembly: GCA_964623655.1. Taxonomy (GTDB): domain Bacteria; phylum Pseudomonadota; class Gammaproteobacteria; order Xanthomonadales; family Wenzhouxiangellaceae; genus Wenzhouxiangella. The sequence continues at coordinate 1,950 of CAZUTZ010000224.1, read as the reverse complement.
TCGGCCAGCAATTCCTCGAGATCCGGCGCCTCGGGCACTTCGGCTCGGCGCGGACGGCTTTCCGGAATGAAGCGGCCGACCGTACGATTGTTGCTGACCAGATATTGGTCGGCCACGCGAATGACGTCGTCGACGGTGACTTCCTCGAGCCGGTCGCGATTCAACAGCATCAGGCGCCAGTCGCCGGCCGCGGCCCATTCGCTGAGCTGAATGCCGACTCGACCGCTGTCGTTCAGGGTCTGTTCGATATTGCGAGTGAGCGAATTGACGGCACGTCGGACTTCCTGCTCTGTCGGCGGCTCGTCTTCCAGCTCGTCGAGGGTTTCCAGCAGGGCGGATTCGACTTCGTCAAGGTCCTGACCGTCGCGGGTCTGGGCGAACAGCAGCAGCATGGACGGCTCGGGCAGCGCCAGACTGAAAGCGGCCACCTGGGTGGCCAGTTCGGTGTCGATCAACGAGCCCTGCAGCCGACCGGACGGCATGTCGCCGAGGATGTGAGCCAGCACCTGGATGGCGGCATAATCCTCGTGAGCGGCGGCCGGGACGTGGAAGCCGGCCATCAGGGCGCGCACCGTGCCGGAGCGACGCACGGTGACTGTCCGTTCTCCGTCCTGCACCGGCTCGCGGGTATAGGTCGGCCACAGGGTCATGTCGCCGGTCCGCTCCGGCGCCGGGATGGCGCCGAAATAGCGCTCGACCATTTCCAGGCCACGATCCGGATCGACGTTGCCAGACAGGATGAGCATGGCGTTGTCGGGCTGGTAGTAGCGACGATAAAAGGACTGCAGGCGCTCGATAGGCACGTTCTCGATATCGGAGCGCGCGCCGATGGTCGCGCGCCCGTAGCCGTGCCACAGATAGGCCGTGGCCATGGTGCGCTGCAGGAGGACGCTGACCGGGTTGGTTTCGCCCATTTCGAACTCGTTGCGCACCACGGTCATCTCCGAGGCCAGGTCATCCGGATCAATGATCGAGTTGACCATGCGGTCGGCTTCCATGCGCATCGCCCACTCCAGATTTTCCTCGCCGGCGGGCAGGGTCTGGAAGTAGTTGGTGCGTTCATACCAGGTCGTGCCGTTGGCGAAGCCGCCGCGCTCGGAGATTTCGGCCTTGATGTCCTGGTGGTCGGGCGTGCCGTAAAACAGCATGTGCTCGAGCAGGTGGGCCATGCCGGTCTCGCCGTAACCCTCGTGCTTGGAGCCGACGAAGTAGGTGATGTTGATCGTGGCCGTGGAACGACTTTGGTCCGGCATCAGCAGGACGCGCAGACCGTTATCGAGCCGGTACTCGCTGATGCCTTCGACCGTCCGGATGTGGCTGATGCGGTCGCTGTCGGCCAGGGCCGGCGCGGCCAAGGGGAGTGCCAGCATGAGGATGGCCAGATAACGGCGTATAGGGGCACAGTTCGAGGCTCTGAACATAAGCTTTGGTTTTCGGTGGTTAGGCGTGAGTCGGAATATCTGACTGAATCGGGATAGACCCGTTCCGGTCATTCAGTCGCGGGTCGCTGGCCTGACACTGTGCAAGTAGCCGGGCCCGCGAGCAAGGGCCAAAGGTCATGGGTGGCCGCCGGCCTCGTCGCCCCAGATTTCTTCAAGACGTTGATCGCGCCCGCATCGCCAGCGGTAGAAGCGGTAGCGCACCGGATTTTCAAGGTAATAGCCCTGGTGGTAATCCTCGGCCCGGTAGAAAGCCTCGAAGTCGAGGACGCGGGTGTCGATGGGCTGGTCGGACAGGCCCAGGACAGCGATCTCGTCCCGTGATGCTTCGGCTGCCTGGCGCTGAGCCTCGTCGTGGGGGAAAATCGCCGAGCGGTACATGGGTCCGCGGTCGCAGAACTGACCGTCGGACTGGAACGGGTCGATGTTGCGCCAGAACACGTAGAGCAGTTCCTCGTAGCTGACCACGCTCGGGTCGTAAACCACCTGCACGACTTCCAGATGCCCCGTG
>CAZUTZ010000223.1:0-4415 GCA_964623655.1 uncultured Wenzhouxiangella sp. | reverse complement strand
CCCTGGCCCTGCTGCCGCAGCTGCAAAGCCGACCGCGCAACCCGGCCATGGAGCAGCGCGCGCTGGAACAGATCGCGCTGGCGGCCTACCAGCACAGCCACCAGGTTGTGCTGGCGCCACCGGATACCGTGCTGCTGGAGATTGCCGGCAGCCAGCGCCTGCGCGGCAACCTGACCGATCTGCTTGAAAACCTGCAGCAGACGCTGCACGCACAGGGTTTTCGGGTGCGCTGCGGCACGGCGCCGCAGCCGGCCGCCGCCCGCCTGCTGGCGCGTCTGAACCAGCACTGCAGCAACCTGCAGGCGCTGGGATCGATTCTGGACCCCGTACCGATCGATGAAGTCGGCCTGACACCTGACCAGGTCCGGACACTGGCCGGCTGCGGCCTGGAGCGTCTGGGCCAGTTCATGCGCCTGCCCGCACCGGAGCGCGCACGCCGTTTCGGGCCGGCGCTCAACGCCGAACTGAATCGCCTGTACGGCCGCGAGCCCACGCCGCTGGCCGGCTGGCAGCCGCCCGAAAACTACCGCCAGCGCCTGGAGCTGCCGGTGGCCAGCGACCGTTCGGATGCCCTGATGTTCGCCTTCAATCGCGCCCTGGATCATCTGGGCGGCTGGCTGCAGGTGCGCGACCAGGCCCTGACCCGACTGCGCTTGAGCCTGGAGCGCGAAGACGGCGGCAACCCCATCGCCGTGTCCCTGAGCCTGGCTCGACCCGGCTTTGATCGTGCCCGCCTGCTCGAGCTGCTCAACCTCAAGCTTGAGCGTATCCGCCTGCCCGCGCCAATCGCGGCCCTGGGGCTGAAAGCCGAAAGCACCGGCGAGCATCGCCCGCCGCAAGCCGACCTGTGGTCGGGCCAGAATCGCGGCGATGCCTGGCCCGCCCTGCTGGATCGCCTGCGCGCGCGCTTAGGTCAGGACGCACTGAGCAGCATCGCGCCGCGACCGGACCACCGGCCGGAAAAAGCCTGGGCCTGGGTGCCGCCCGGCACCACCGCACCGTGCACCGAAACCCGCCCGCGCCCGACCTGGCTACTGCCCGATCCGCGTCCGTGCCGGCGCGCCGATTTCCGCCTGGAAGAAGGCCCTGAGCGGATCGAGGCCGGCTGGTGGGACGGCCAGGAGTGCCGCCGCGACTACTGGATCGCGCGCGATCGTGATGGACGCAAGGTCTGGATTTTCCACGAGCACGAACCGCGCTCGGGCTGGTTCCTGCACGGTCTGTTTCAGTGAAGGAGTCGCCTTCAGGCCGCAGAAGTCATTACCAAATTGCGCAACTTATGACGTTCAGGGTCAGTCCGCCGCATACAGCGAAAAGCGCGAGCCTCAGAGACCACCGGCCGGCCAGGTTGGCACTCATATTGCACGCATGAGAGTGACGCTGCAGGAAATTGACCAGACTCATCTCAAGTCCTGCCTTCACAAGTCTATAATCTTTGTGAAGTTCTGACTTCGTGCACCCCACGCTCGCCGATTTCCGAACTTCGAACGCGAGGAGGAGGCAGCATGCTGTTCAGTAAGGGGCCAAAGTCGGGTAGCAGTCACGGCCTGTTTTGTACACGCGACTTCACCGCCGCCAGCACGGTCGTGCTGCAACGGGGGGTGCCGCCACGGCTGACCCACCTTGCCTGCCTCAATCAGGGTGCCGATTCAGCCTCGTCAGACCTGTTTCGTCAGCTGCTTCCCAATGCACGCGGCCCGCTCAACCTGGTGCTGGCCGATGAGCAATATCAGCTGCTGCTGGTGGAAGCACCACGCGTTGAGCCATCGGAATTGCGCGCGGCCATCCGCTGGAAGGTCAAGGATCTAATCGATTTTCATATCGACGATGCGGTCATCGACGTCTTCGAGATTCCCGGCCAGGCCCATCGGCCCCAGGGGCAGGCCATGATGTATGCCGTTGCCGCTCGCGCGCGCGACATCCGCGCCCGGATCGATGCCGTTGAAAACGCCGGCCTCAAGCTGGAAGTCATCGACATCAGCGAGATGGCACTGCGCAACCTCGCAGCCCTCACCGAAGAAGACATTCAGGGCGTTTGCATGCTGCATTTGCAGCAAGATCATGGGCTACTGACGCTGACACGACAAGCTCACCTGTTCCTGAGCCGTCGTCTGGAAATCGGCCTGGGCGACCTGGAAGTCGACCCGATTCCAACCAGCGAACAGATCATGCTGGAGGTGCAGCGCTCGCTGGACTATTACGACAGCCATTTCCAGCAGGCGCCCATCGCTGGTCTTAAAGTGCTGCCGGGTCCGCCTGTCCTGGCGACTCTGGTCGAACAACTCGACGAAAACCTCAATCTCGACGCCGCACACTACCAGCTCGACCAGGCACTGAAAATCGACACCGAAACCCAGCCCGACGTCATTGCCGGGAGTATTCTGGCTATTGGTGCCGCCCTGCGCCGGGAGCAAATGAGTCTGTGAGTCAGCAGGTCAATCTTTATCAGCCGATTTTTCGCCGCCAGAAAATCCTGTTCTCGGCGCGCACCTTGCTCATCATGAGTGCGGGCTTTGCGGTGATACTCCTGCTCTGGAGCACGCTGATCGGACAGCGCGTCAGCACGCTGGAAGCTGAACTGGCGCGGCAGCAGCAGTCCGAGCAGCGAGCCCTGGAGCAACTCAGCCGCGTTCGTGAGGCCCTGCCCGAGGCCGTCCCGGGAGATGATCTGCAGGAACGCATTGACGATCTCGAGCAGCGGCGCAGAGAGTTGCGCGCCAGCCTCCAGGGACTGACCGAAGCACGGCCCGCGGCTTCAGCCCAGCTACCCGAAAGATTGGCTGCGCTGGCCCGTCGCCAGCCGGACGGCATGTGGATGACCGAGCTCAGACTGGATGAACGAAGTGGTGATCTGGTGCTGCGCGGGCGCGCCCTCAGCGGCGCGCTGATTCCCGCTTTTCTGGCGGATTTGAGCCGGGAACCCCTGATCAGGGGGACTGGATTCAGCCAGGTCCGACTTGAAGCGGCCACGGATGATTTCCCCGGCGTGCATTTCCTGGTCAGCACACACGGCGACGAGGAGCGCTGATGATCCGGCAACGCCTCGACCAGATCAGCGAACGCATCAATGGGCTCAGCCTGCGAGAACGCGCATTGCTGCTGCTGGCCGTTCTGGCGGTGATCTTTCTGTTTTGGGACAGCTTTGTCATGAATCCACTGCGCCAGCGCCAGGCCTCCGTGCAGACTGAACTGGAGCAGGTCCGCGAGCGCACCGCCGAGGTGACCGCCAGCATCCAGCTCATGGCGACGCGGCCGGACGACGACGAACAACAGCGGCTGCTGCAGCGCGAGCAGGCACTCAGCGACGAAATCGCTCATTTGCAACAGCGCCTCGATCAGGAATTCGAGGGTGCGGTCAGCCCGCAGCACGCGGTCGCCGTACTGGCCGGCTTGCTGGAGGGCCAGAGCGGCTTGAGCGTCACCGAGGTGGAAAATCTCGCCGCTGAACCACTCAGCGGCCCGAACGGAGCTGAAGTCAGCGCCGTTTTTGTGCACCGCATCCGAGTTGTGGTTGAAGGCGATCATGCCAGCCTGCGGCGTTACCTGCAGCGAGTCGAAGGCTTGCCGCGCGGCGTGTTTCTGGAATCGCTGGAACTCAGCGTGCCGGAATGGCCCACCAACCGGATCGAGCTGATGTTTTACAGCCTGACCCTCGACGAGCGCTGGCTGGGAGTCTGAAATGCCAAGAATTCTTGTCCTGCTCCTGATCCTTTTGCCGGTCACTCTTGCAGCCAACGATCCGACGCGCCCGCCCACCGCGGCCGAGATTCGCGCCTGGCTGGGACACGCGAGCGACAGCGAAGCAGCCGCTGAGGACTGGCGTCTCCAGAGCATTCTGACCTCAGACCAGCGTCGCCTGGCCATCATCAACGGTCAGCGCCTGCGTCGCGGCGAGCGCATTGACTCAGCCGAAGTCGTCGCAATCGAAGTCGATCATGTTGTACTCATTGATCGCGGTCGGGAAATCACCCTGTTTCTGGGTCATCGGCGCTCACCATCCAGCCGACAAGAATAATCAGAGGTCAACATGCGCCCATTGCAACTGCTAGCAGCATCGATCAGCGTTCTCGCCATCGCCGGCTGCACAACCACCAGCGAACGAGCCGCCGATATCGATCGAGAAATTCAAAGCGAGCTGGAAGCTGCCCTGAGCGCTCCGCCGCCGGTCGATGAAACGCGGGATCTGCTGATGCCGCCCATGGCCTTGCCGCTGCCGGAATTACCCGAAGAACGCTTCCACATCACGGTCGAACAGGCGCCGGCGCGCCAGGTCCTGATGAGTCTGGTAGCCGAGACCGATCTGAACATGGTGGTCCACCCGGACGTCGATGACCTGATCAGCCTGGAGCTGCGCAACGTCACCATCATTGACGTCCTCGAGATTCTGGAAGACATTTACGGACTGGAATTCGAAC
>CAZUTZ010000222.1:0-4415 GCA_964623655.1 uncultured Wenzhouxiangella sp. | reverse complement strand
TTTGGTGCCACTGAAACTCCTTTCCAGCCAAGTCCGGGTTTTTCGGTTTCGTTGGGGCTCACGGGCACGGAGGGATGCGGCAAGACGGTGCTGACTTCCGCGACCCACGGCTCGCCATCATCCAACACCACTCCCCGCCTGAAGGTTGGGTGCAGGGTGTTAGTCGTGCCTCTTTCTTCCATTTGAGAAGTCTGAAACCTTCTGGTGCATAGGGAAAAGCTATCGCCCGACTCCAGGGTACCTGGTTAGCCAGAATTCAATGACCTCCGCCGGTGGGTTCTTGTAGGATTCAAGACACGCCACCCCCTCCCATCTCCCAAATCTGCTGTACCCGCGCTCATCTGCGGCCAAATAGCATCAATCCGCAGCTTTCTTCGGATCCCGCAAGGCCGCATTGACGATTTCGCCGACATCCGGGCTCAACTCCGGCCGCTCGGCCAGGCGACGCAGTTCGGCTTCCATGAGCGCTCTGCGATTGGGTTCCAGGCGACGCCAGCGATTGAATGCGGCAACCAGCCGGGCAGCGACCTGCGGATTGATTTCATCCAGTTCGGCCACGCGTTCGCGCAGGTAACGATAACCGGCGCCATCGGCGCGGTGGAAAGCGACCGGATTACCCAGCGCAAAGCTGCCGATCAGGGCGCGGACCTTGTTCGGGTTGCGCAGGCTGAACGACGGATGGGCGGCCAGCGTTTCAAGCTGGTCAAACACGTCCTCCCCGGGACAGGTGACCTGCACGGCAAACCATTTGTCCATGACCAGGGGATTGTCGGCAAAGCGCTGCTCGAAATCGGCCAGCGCCGCTTTTGCCTTGTCGGCCCGACCGTGAACCAGCGCGCGCAGCGAGGCAAAACGATCGGTCATGTTGTCGGCGGCGCGGTACTGATCCCAGGCCAACTCGCCCCAGTTGCGATCACTGGCCGCCGACAGCCACTGCAGCACGGCATTTTTCAAGCGCCGCCGGGCAATGGATTCAGGCTCGGCGTTCCAGGCCTCGTTCGAGCTGCAGCGGCGGTACGCCGCGTTCAATTCGGCGCCCAGATGGTCGGACAGGTAGGTGGCCAGATCACGTCGCGCCTGATGAATGCGTTCGGGATCGACGGATTCGCGTTGCTCGGCCAATTCAGCTTCGGTCGGCAGGGACAGCAATTCCGCCGCCAGGTCTTTGTCGAGGTCCTCGTCGGTCAAGATGGCGCGCCAGGCCGAAGCGACCAGTTTGGCGCTGTCGGGCAAACCGGCCGGGCGATCAATGCCCGCATGCAGTACCTGCTCGGCCAGGCGACGACCGGCGCGCCAGCGATTGACCGGATCGACGTCGAAGCCGGCCAGCCGGGAGAGGTCTTCTGCCGTCCAGTCATAATGGAGGTGCACCGGTGCGGAGAAATCGCGCAGCAGTGAAGGCAGCGCGTCGGGCGGCAGATTTTCGAAACGGAATTCGGCCTGCTCACGATCAAGAAGGATCAGCACCGTCTCGGCCGGCGACGCATCGGCGCCTGCGATCTGGACCGGCAGACTCTTATTGTCACGGTCGAGGAAACCCACCGCAATGGGCATCAGCAGCGGCCCGATCTCGGCGTTGTCGGGGTGATCGCTCAGGCTCTGGCGCAGCGTCAGCACAAGCTGCCCGGTTTGGTCATCAAAGCGCGTGGCTGCGTGCACGCCTGGCGTTCCGACCTGCCGATACCAGCGCTCGAACTGGCTCAAATCCCGGCCGTTGGCATCCGCCATGGCGGCCAGAAAGTCGTCGCAGGTCACCGCCTGGCCGTCGTGGCGCTCAAAGTACAGATCGAGACCGCGCCGGAAGCCCTCGCGCCCGAGCAGGGTCTGGTACATGCGCACCACCTCCGCGCCCTTCTCGTAGACGGTGGCGGTATAGAAGTTGTTGATTTCCTTGTAGCGTTCGGGTCGGACCGGGTGCGCCATGGGTCCGGCGTCTTCCGGAAACTGGCGCATCATCAAGGACGCGACATCCTTGATGCGCTTGACCGGGCGCGAGGTCAGATCACTGGTGTATTCCTGGTCGCGGAAAACGGTCAGGCCTTCTTTCAGGGTGAGCTGGAACCAGTCGCGACAGGTCACGCGATTGCCGGTCCAGTTGTGGAAATACTCGTGCGCGATGACCGCTTCAACCGCCTGGAAATCGGCGTCTGTGGCCGTTTCCTGGTCAGCCAACACATAGCGCGCGTTGAAAATGTTCAGGCTCTTGTTTTCCATCGCCCCCATGTTGAAATCGTGGGTGGCGACGATGTGATAGACGTCGAGGTCATATTCCAGCCCAAAGCGCTCCTCGTCCCAGCGCATCGAACGCTTGAGGCTGGCCATGGCGTGATCCAGGCGGTCCAGATTTTCCGGCTCGGACAGAATATGCAGATCGACCTCGCGGCCGTTTGAGGTAGTGTAGCGGTCGCTGACGATGCCGAGCCGGCCGGCGGCAATGGCGAACAGGTAGCTGGGTTTGGGGAACGGGTCGTCCCAGATCGCGTAGTGCCGCCCGCCGTCGAGTTCGCCGCGCTCGGTGCAGTTGCCGTTGGACAGCAGCACGGGATAAGCCTCGCGGTCGGCGACCAGGCGCACGCGAAAAGGCGCCATCACGTCCGGGCGGTCCGGGTACCAGGTGATCTTGCGAAAGCCCTCCGGCTCGCACTGGGTCAAAAGCATGGACCCGGAGGCATATAGCCCTTCCAGCGCCGTATTGCTTTCCGGCGAAATCTCGACTTCAATCTCGATTTCAGCCGAGTCCGGCACGCCGTCAATGGTCATGGCCTCGGCCTCCAGCCGGCGCTCGTTTTCGCCGATCTCGCGGCCATCGACGCAGACCCGGCGCGTGACCAGGCCGACACCCGACAGGCTCAAGGGCGCCCTGGTATCGCTGGATTCCGGATTACGACGTACCCGCAACAGCGAGCGCACCCGGGTGCAGGCGCGGGCCAGGCTGATATCAAGCTCCAGCTGGTCGACCAGCCAGGCCGGCACTGCGTAGTCCTGGCGCAAGGTGGGCCTGCGGCCCTGATCTGTCCGTAAAGCCATTGGGGATCCGGAGGAGTTAAAGCGAGGGTGTAGTATAAGGAAGCAGGCTCAAGCGCTGGTCAGCCCCGGCGCAGCCGCGATCAGTAATCACAAGGGACCGCATGCAGATCTGGCTTCTCAGACATGCCGAGGCAGAGACGGCAGCCGCTTCAGGCCGCGACCAGGATCGACGCCTGAGTCCCGCAGGTCGCACGAGTTGCCACGATCTGCAGGCCTGGATCCGCGATCATGCCGGCCCCTGGCCGGGCACCATCCTGGTGTCGCCGGCACGCCGCGCACTGGAGACTGCCGAGACTGCGCTGGACCGGCTGAATCTGCCGGCGATCGAAGTCGAGTCCTCCATCTGGAACGCCAGCGCGGGGGACCTGCTTGCATTGATCGAACGCTCCGAAACGCGCCCGCAGCCGCTGCTGCTGGTCGGACACAATCCAGGGCTTGAGAACCTGGTGGTTTGGTTATGTGACGGCATTCCGCTGCCCGGCATGAAAGCCGGCACGCTGGTCATCATCAAGGCAGACCAGCCGCTCCGCCCGGGCTGCGGGCGCATCGAGCATTTCGTTCAGCCCAGCGATTCGACGTAAATCCGGGCCAGCGCCTCCAGGCCCACCCGATCTTCCGCGCTGAAGCGGGCGGCGATCGGGCTGTCGATATCCAGCACGCCGATGACCCGGTCACGCCGGATCAACGGCACAACCAACTCAGAGGCCGAGGCCGCATCGCAGGCGATGTGTCCGTCGAAGGCGTGGACATCGTCAACCCGCTGCGTCTGTCGGGTCGCGGCCGCCGTCCCGCAGACACCGCGGCCAAGGGAGATTTGGACGCAGGCCGGCAGTCCCTGGAACGGTCCCACAATCAGGGAGTTCCCCTCCAGGAAGTAAAAGCCGACCCAGTTCAGGTCGGGCAACTCATGGAAAATCAGCGCGCTCAGGTTGGCGGCGTTGGCAATGGCGTGGTTCTGGCCCGACAACAATGCGCGGGCCTGCTCTGCCAGGCGGGCGTAGGTTGATGTGAGTTCTGACACTGAAAAATCCTGATTGACGCAGATGCTGGAATTTGCCCTCACATGGGGGCCGCGTCGGTCTTGCGAAAGATCAGAAAACGATTGTTGGCCGGCATGGCCAGATCGGCCGCGGCCTCAAGGCCGCTGTCGGAAGCCAGGGCTTTTATGGTGTGGGCGTCGCGAACCCCCATCAGCGGGTCGCGGCTTTTGAGCGAGCGATCAAACGCTTCGTTGCTGGGCGCGGTATGAACACCGTCATCGTGGAATGGCCCGTAAATCATCAGACTGCCGCCCGGCCGAAGCACCGCAGCGCTGCGCTGGAGCAAAACCGGCGTGTGATCCCAGGGCATGATGTGCAGAGTGTTGGCGGTGAACACGGCATCGAAGG
>CAZUTZ010000221.1:0-4435 GCA_964623655.1 uncultured Wenzhouxiangella sp. | reverse complement strand
GGTTTAAGCCAGCCAAAAAGAGAGTCTTTCCGTCATCGATGACCTCAAGGCTGGCGCCGGAGTACGATGACCCGCGAAAGGAAGCAGGAACCTGGGCGGTGACTTCAGTTGCGCCCCCGCAGGATTGGCCTCGATGAAAACTGACCTTGATGCCAAGGTCAGCGACTTTCTGATCGGTCAGAGTAAATTCAATCGGGGTAATTGTCAGTGAATGTGCCCCGAGAGGAAATAGAATCAATAGGCTTAGAAAGAACAATCTCATCAGCGGATTTCCTAAACGCATAACTACAACTAACCGGAAAAATTCAGAACGGTCATTTGGCCTGAAAAATTCCTTTTAGTCTGCGGGATTCGGGGCGAGTTAGTGGAATTTCTCTTGGATTCATGAGGGTACAGCCTTCCGGTCTCGTGGTCGATTCTGACTTTTGTCCGGTTAGCGCCACTGGATTTACCAGATGCACAGACGAGCACCTCGCCCAATGGCCAGCTTTGCTGCAGTTCAGCAGGGTGGGTGGTGATCATTCGAGTCGTACCCCTTTGCCAAGCCCTGTTCCGGATTTTGCCGCACCCCGGATTTGATTTCAAATGGCGTAGGCCAAGCCTGAACCCGCAGCAGGTCGAAGCGGTTAAGCTTTGGGCTTCTGGCATTACGAGAGATTAGGATTTATGGAAGACCAGCCGTCATTTCACTTGGTGCTGCTGGGCGCGACGGGGTTTACCGGGCGTCTGGTGGCGGAGTATTTGCTTCGGCGCCACGGGGTCGGCGGTGAGTTCAGGTGGGCGCTGGCCGGGAGGAGTCGGGAGAAGCTGGAGGGCGTTCGGTCCGAGCTCGGCGAGGCGGCGGCTGAGTTGCCGTTGCTGGTCGCCGATTCGCACGATCGCGCCTCGCTCGATGCGCTGGTGTCGCAGACGAGCGCCGTGTGCTCGACGGTGGGGCCTTATGCGCTTTACGGTTCTGAGTTGGTGGCCGCTTGTGCGGCCAGCGGCACGGACTATTGCGATCTGACCGGCGAGGTGCCGTGGATGCGGCAGATGCTGGATGCCCATGAGCAGGCGGCCAAAAAGTCCGGCGCGCGGTTGGTGCACTGTTGCGGCTTTGATTCCATTCCCTCGGATCTGGGTGTGTGGTTTTTGCAGCACGAGGCGCAGCGTTTGTTCGGCAAGCCGATGTCGCGCGTGCGGTTGGGGGTGCAGTCGCTTCGCGGCAAGATGAGCGGGGGTACGGCGGCCAGCATGCTCAACATCATCGAGTCCAGCCGCAGTGATCCGGAAGTTGCCCGGATTGCCAAGAATCCGTACGCGCTGTGCCCGGAGGAATTCCGCAAGGGTCCGCGCCAGCCCTACGTCAAGGGGCCGAAGTTTGATGAAGATCTGAATGCCTGGATGGCGCCGTTCGTTATGGCGGCGATCAATACCCGTATCGTCCACCGCTCGCACGCGCTGCAAGGTCGGCCCTGGGGTGAGGACTTCACTTATGACGAGGCGATGATGACCGGCAAGGGTTTCAAGGGCAGGCGTCGAGCGATTGGCTGGTCGATGGCCTTAGGCGGTTTTGCCTTAGGCGCGAGCATGGGGCCGACCCGCAAGCTGATGCAAAAGCGCATGTTGCCCAAGCCGGGTGAGGGGCCGACTCCGGAAGAGCAGGAACGGGGCTTGTTCAAGCTGCTGCTGGTCGGGCGCGATGACGACGGCCACGAGGTTCGCGTGCGTGTGACCGGCGATCGTGATCCGGGTTATGGCTCGACTTCCAAGATGCTGGGCGAGGCGGCATATACCTTGGCCACCGATGTGCCTGATGGCACGCCGGCCGGCGGTTTCTGGACACCGTCAACGGCCATGGCCGAACAACTGATTCCGAGCCTGACCAAACACGCCGGCTTGACTTTTGAATTGCTGGAGCCGGCGTCTTGAATTTCAATCTCCGCGGCAACAGAGCACAGCGAATCAGGAGCGAAAAACCATGAGCCACATCGACTGCCCGCAAGCCGCCGCCGAGGCGGCCGAACTGGCCCACGTCGAGCAGGTCATCGTGCCGCGCAGCAGCGACATCGGCGGCTTCGAGGTGCGTCGCGCGCTGCCGGCCCGGGAGCGCCGCATGGTCGGGCCGTTCGTGTTTTTCGACCAGATGGGCCCGAACGATTTCGAACCCGGTAGCGGACTGGACGTGCGACCACATCCGCACATCGGCCTGGCCACGGTGACTTATCTGTTCACCGGCGCCATGAGTCATCGTGACAGCCTGGGCACGATCGAGACCATCGAGCCGGGTGCGGTCAACTGGATGACGGCCGGCCGCGGCATCGCCCATTCCGAGCGCACGCCGCCGGAACTCAGGCCCGACGGCACCCGCTTGTCCGGCATTCAGGCCTGGGTGGCTTTGCCGCAAGCGGCCGAAGAGTCCGAACCGGACTTCGCCCACGTGGCGCAGTCCGAGCTGCCGGCAATCGAAGCTGATGGTCTTTATGCACGCGTTCTGACCGGCGAAGTCTTCGGTGCGCGCTCGCCCGTGCGCACGGCCTCCGAGACGCTTTATGCCGACGTGCGCCTGAAGGCCGGCGGCCGCGTGGCCATCGACAGCCCGGTCGCCGAGCGGGCGATCTATCTGGTCGAAGGCGAGTTGATTATCGACGGCCAGCGCTGGGAAGCCGGGCGCCTGCTGGTGCTCAAGGACGAACCCGGCCTGGTGGTAGAGGCTGCGCGCGACAGCCGCTTCATGCTGCTGGGCGGTGAGCCCATGGACGGCCCGCGCCATCTCTGGTGGAACTTCGTCTCCTCGCGCCGCGACCGCATCGAGCAGGCCAAGGAAGACTGGCGCGCCGGGCGCTTCTCTCAGGTGATCGGCGAGCATGAGTTCATCCCGCTGCCGGAGTAGGGCAGGTTTTTCGACGTTTCCTCGTAATAGTGTTTATCCGTCACGCATTGGGGCCTGCCGGATCGTAGAGCAATCCACTTGTCTTTGGGTCGAACGGGAATCGTCATCATGAAAAGCAGTCGGTATCAAAAACTGTGGCCAAGCACGGCACTGGCCGTTTCACTGGCCCTGCCCTGGGCGTCTGTGTCCTGGGCCGGAGTCGTGGTTGAAGAAACTTTGCGGGTGGAAGGCACCGGCATGATGCGCTTTGCCAATATGACCGGCACGACCACAACTACGGTAGAGACCGACCGTGCGCGCGTCGAAAGCGAGATCGAAATGGACTCCCGGCTGATGCGGATGGCGGCTCGCGCCGCGGCCGACGCGGAAATCGTGCGCCTGGACCAGGGTGTGGTTTATGAACTCAATCTTCGCCGCCAGCGGTATTCAGAAACTTCGCTGGCCGAACAGGCTGAGGCCATGGCTGAGGCCAGGGAGCAGATGCGCAACGCGCAGCGGGCGCAGCAGCAGGGTGCCACGGGCGTCAACGAGGGTCAGTGCGAGTGGTCAGAACCGGTTTCCAGCATTGACCGCAGCGGCGAACTCGACAATATCGCGGGCTTCAGCGCCGAACGGGTGAGTTTCACCACTACCCAGTCCTGCACGCTTGCCGAGCCGGCGCAAGTATGTGAGTACCGCTTGACCCTGGATCAATGGGTGACGACGGACGCCGCGGCGAGCGAAGCGCTGGCCGAGCTGAACGCCTATCGCCGTGAGTATGCCCGTCAGCTCGGTCTTGACATGGACACGGCAGGCGCTTTCGCCCAGCAGGGTGCCGCCTTCATGGGCGGCTACGAATCCTTGTGGGAGGAGTTGGTGGCTTTTGCATCCGAGCTGGAAGGGCATTCCCTGCGCTCGAGAATGAGCCTGGCGATCGGCGGGCCTGAATGCGAAGCGATGCGGCAGGCCGAGTCCGGCATGGCCGGTGTGGGTGAGTCCATCGGCAGTGCGGTGGGTGGTGCGCTGGGCGGCGTGCTGGGCCGCCAGCGCGACCGGGGCCGCCGGGTCGAGGAAGAGGCCGAATCACCGCCCAGCGGCGAGCTGGTCGAATTCATGAGCATTCAAAACGAGACCGTGTCGATCACCCGAACCACGATCGAACCCTCTGTTTTCGAAGTGCCAGCAGATTTTCGCCGGGCGAGATAGTGGCGATCAATCAACCTCCACAAGCACTCAGCCGGTAGGGCAGGCGCCGCCGGCAGCGAAAGTTGGTGACCAGCCGGTTGATCGCCTCCTGCTCGATCAGGAAGGCGTCGTGGCCTTGCGGGGCTTCGAGTACGGCCAACTCGGCGTCGGGCATTTGGGCGGCGATGGTTTCCATCTCGGCCGGCGGGTAGAGCAGATCGGTGCTGATGCCGATCAGCAGGGTCGGAACCTCCGGGCCGCTGGGCTGATGCACGCCCAAGGATTCAATGTCGCTTGCCTGGGCGGGGGGTTCGATAGGACAAAATCCAGTAAGCAAAAAGCCAGTGCCCGCTTTCCTGAATGGAAAACGGGCACTGGATCTGGAACATCAAGCGGTTT
>CAZUTZ010000220.1:0-4472 GCA_964623655.1 uncultured Wenzhouxiangella sp. | reverse complement strand
CAGGCCTGCCGCTCAAACATCAGCGTGAGACTCTGGTCGTCGGCTTGTGTCTGGTAAAGAAAACCCGACGCGCTGAGTTCCGGCTCGACGTAAGGAAAATCAATCTGTCGTGCACCAAAATCCAGGGTCAGGGAAATGGCCTCTTCGTCCATCAGAATCAGCCAGCTGGGCTCGTGGCCTAGCGCCCGCACGGGCAATGACGGCGCGCGCAGCCGCTCGCAATCGGGCAGCACCTCGCCATTGACGGTCACCATGGCCTGCTCGCCGCGGCTCCAGAATTCAGTCTCGCTGCCGTCGACCGCGGTATAGCGGGCACCGGAAGCGGCAACTTCCGACTCCAGGTCAAAAACATCGCCATTGACGATCAAACGCTCGAATTCACCCAGCGTGCCGAAAGTGACCTGCCGGTCACCGCAGACGTAGAGCACACCGAACGCGGCTTCCGCGGCGGGCCGCAGGCGTATCGGGCCCAGGTCCACCTCCGTCGCGCGGGGCTCAATTTCAATCGCGTCGCTGACCCGCAGCGGACCCGGATGCGAGCGAATTCCGCCGCGAAAGGTCAACATCCTCGATTCAGGCACAGCGTCCAGGTCCACGACCAGCTCAAAGGGGATAGGCACCTGGCGATCGCCGAGATCCTCACCGCTCACTGCCAGCAATCGATCGTCGAACTCGCCGCTGAGGCGCAGTTCGGTGATCGCTTCGCTGTCCGGCGCGAGGGCAATGCGCTCCAGATAGTGAAGCTCCCCCCGAATCAGCATCTGCTCACCGGTCTCCTCGGCGCCGGCAGCTTCGGGCTCCGCGCCCGGCGGCGGTTCGGCCGGGCCACAGGCGATCATTAGACCGGTCCCGGTCAGCGCGATAAGAAATCTGAAAGCTTGCATGGGCATATCCCTGAAAAATTGTCGCTTTTAAGTATAAGTGCAGCATGGTCCAGAACCAATCCGCCGCCGTCGCTGCGGCCTGCCCGGGCCACACCAGCTTCGAGCGCTTGATTGACCGTCAGTTCCGGCATGACTTTTTTCACCCTGACTTTTGGCAGTAGCGCGGAGCGCCTTGCTTGCCTCATGATGGCGACAGTCGATCGTCACATTCAAGGGAGAAGCGGCATGATGCACAAAATCCGATCCTGGCAGGCCATGTCGATCCTGGCGCTGGCTGCACTGCTGAGCCTGCCGGCGCTGGCCAACCAGTCCGTGCGCATCGCGCCCGGCACCACCCACGAAGGCGCGGTTTCCACCCGTAACGGCGCCATCCACATCGGCGATGACGCGCTGATCACCGGTGACATCAGCACTCGCAATGGTGCGGTGCGTGCCGGCGATCGCAGCTCCGGCGGCAACGTCGATACCCGCAACGGCTCGATCATGCTGGGTGACGGCACCCGCTTCGGCAGTCTGGAAAGCCGCAACGGCGCGATCAATCTCGGCTCGGACGCCGAAGTTGGATCCATCGAGTCGCGCAATGGCGCCGTGCGCATCGGAAGCGACAGTCGCGTGACGGGGTCTGTCGAAACTCGCAACGGTCGAATCGATGTGAGCGAAGGGGCCAGCATCAGCGGTCCCATCGAGGCTCGAAACGGGAGCATCCAGCTGGCCTCCGGCGCCGCGGCCGGCGGCGACCTGATCGGCCGTAACGGCAGGATTCATCTGGAGCAGGCCCGAGTCGGGGGCTCGGTCAGTGGCCGCTCAGGCAATATTGAACTGGCCAAGGGCAGCATTGTTGAAGGGGACGTGGTCGTGGAGTCCGGCGACGGTCAACGTCGCTGGTTCGGCCGCTCCAGCTATCCGCAGGCCGGCGATGTCAGTCTGCTGGACGGCAGCGAAGTCGGCGGCGACGTCATCATCCGCTTGCCGGAGGACTACGATCAGGACCCGCCGACCGTGACCGTCGATGCCGACTCGCGGGTGCTGGGCCAGGTCAGGGTCGATGAACGCGTGGTGCTCGAGATCGACGGCGAGGTCCTGGGCGGCGTCGAGCGCATCTCACCCTGATCCGTCCCATCGGACCGGACCCAGGAGTCCATGCGCCGGGCTCCCGGGCATCTGCTATCTTGTCGGCTGTTCCTGAAACCTCAGGCTGCCGCGATGAGTTCAGCATGCACTCGCACCTCCACGTTTCCGACCTGCATGGCTTGAGCCGCCTGGCGGTCGAGGGTGTGTTGGGAACCACAGACCTGGTGGAGCAGATGCATTACGCCATCGCCCGGGTCTCGGGTCCGACCCTGCGGTCAGCCGACGGCCGCACCCGGGGTATTACCGGGCTGGTCTACCGCAGCATCCAGGGCATCACCGGCCTGGTCGGCCGCGGCGCCGACTTCGCCTTCGGCCAGGTCGTGCCGCGTTTGCCCGCCGCCACCTCCACGCCACGGCGGGACCGCGCCCTGGCCGTCCTCAACGGGGTACTGGGCGACCACTTGCTGGCCACCGACAACCCACTCGCCCTGGCAATGACCCTGCGTCATGGGGGCCGGATCCTTCCGGTCGACGCGTCCGATCTGGCTGCACAGCTGCCGCGGCGGCGCAGAAGGATCGCCGTGTTCCTGCACGGCCTGTGCATGAGCGACCATCACTGGGCACCGGCGGAAGCAGAGGGCGAGGCGGCCAACCTGCCGCAGTGGGTCGACAGCCGCGCCGGCTACCTTCCTCTGCAACTGATGTACAACACCGGGCTTCCGATTTCCGCCAATGGCAAGGCCCTGGCCGGGCTCCTGGAATCCATGGTCCGCCACTGGTCCGATCCGATCGATGAACTCGTCCTGATCGGCCACAGCATGGGTGGCCTGGTTGCCCGCAGCGCGTGCTGTCATGGCGCCGCGGCGGGGCATACGTGGATGGAGCCTACCGGGCGACTGATCACCCTCGGCAGCCCGCATCTCGGCGCGCCGCTGGAGGCCATCGGCCACAAGGTGGACCAGGCCCTGGCGCTGACGCCATTCACCGCCCCTTTCACCCGCCTGGCCCGGATTCGCTCAGCCGGAATCACCAATCTGCGCGACGGTCGAGTAACCGATCATCCAAGACAAACCTTCCCTGAGCATGTCCGTCATTACGCCATCGCCGCCACCCTGGCGAGCGACCCGGACTCACCGCGCTCGCGCACCGTGGGTGACGGCCTGGTGACCGTCAACAGCGCCCTCGGACGGCACGACGATCCGGGCCGCGGCCTGCGACCGCATCGGCAGTGGATCGCGACCTCGACCGGCCACCTGCAGCTGCTCCATCATCCGGGAGCCGCCGGCAGGGTTCTCGAGTGGTTGAGCGAGTCGTAAGTCCGGCGCAACAGGCGGGGCATCCGAACACCCCGGCAAAGGCCAGCGCCCGATCGCGGAACCGGGCCGGACTCATTCAGGGGATGACGGAGCGATCGCGATCCGCTCGATGATGAGCACGCCGGGTTGGGCGGCGTCGAACTCGAGCGCGATGGCGCGCAGACCGCCCGGATCCAGGCCGTCGGCAACGAAATCGGCCAGGGGTACGGCCACCGACTGCAGCACCGGCTCGGTGGCCGACTGGTAGCGATCACGATTGAATCGCTCGATCCGGGTATGGCGCACGGGCAGCGGCGGCAGCAGTTCGGCAAACTCGTCCAGGCGACGCCGGATCTGCCGGCCTTCGCCATCCTCCAGCACCAGTTCGATCTTCAGGCGCGGTCGCAGCGGATTATCCTCGTCCGCTGCCTCGGACGCAGCATCGTCGGTCTCCTCGATTGTCTCTTCGCCGGCCTCATCGCCCCGGCGCGGCGGGGGATCCCGATCCGCCTGGGCCAGGTCCAGCCACAGGACGCTGCCGGAATCGATCCGGATCTGCTCGTGGACTTCGGGCCCCAGGTCCATGCGCCAGGCCGGGCGCGGCTGATCACCGTTGACCGGTTCAGCGCACTGCCAGCCGAGAAAGGCCCCGGTCTGCCGGCGCTGCGCGCTGCCGCGGAAACCCACATCGAGCTCGGACCACAAATCCAGCCCGGTCGCGGCCATGCGGACACCTTCCAGACTGCCCCGCCCCAGGTCCAGGCCGCGCTCGAAGTCGGCCAGAATGATGCGTCGACCATCGTCGCAGCGAGCTGCGTAAAGGGTCGGCGGCAGTAGACTTCCGGC
The DNA here is from genome assembly GCA_964623655.1 of uncultured Wenzhouxiangella sp. Classification (GTDB taxonomy): domain Bacteria; phylum Pseudomonadota; class Gammaproteobacteria; order Xanthomonadales; family Wenzhouxiangellaceae; genus Wenzhouxiangella. The sequence continues at coordinate 376 of CAZUTZ010000220.1, read as the reverse complement.
CGCGCGCGGATCGCAGAACAGCGCCGGGATCGCTGCCGGTCGTTCCAGGGCGGATTCGACGAAGGCGGTCAGGTACAGCAGTCCCACGCGGCGCTGCGCCTCGCCCGGCATCAGCCAGGCGCGGTTGAGCAGGTGCCGGGCAATCATGCCGGAATCGTTGTCGCCCCAGACCGTGTTGAACTGGCCGTGGTTGGCATGGTGAACGTAGAGCGAGGCGCTGAAGCGCCCCCGTGACATGTCGGGCGACGTTCGGACCAGCTGGCGGTCGCCGACGAAAAAGGAGACATCGGCATCCATGCCGCCCTGGACGACGAAGTAGCTCACATCAGCCAGCTCGGTCGGCTTGCCGGAGGCCCGGAACTGGCCGTCGATGGGG
>CAZUTZ010000219.1:0-4506 GCA_964623655.1 uncultured Wenzhouxiangella sp. | reverse complement strand
CTGACCCCCGGCCAGTTCGTCAACAACCATCCCTCGCTGGAGGCACATGATCTGGCTGGCCGCCATCTGCTCACTTTTCACCACATGCATATCCTGGCTGACCCGGAGCAGCAGGTGTTGACCCTGGACAATGCCGGCTTCAGCGCCACGTCTGCGCTTGCCGAACTGCTCGATCTGCCGGCCCTGGAGGGAGTCGATTTGGGCATGGCCTGGTTTGAACTGCCCCTGGCCATCCCTTTTGGCGCTGACGTCAGCGGCCGTGGGCCGGGCTGCGACGACCGTCCGCTATGGCCCCAGCAGGGGCATGAGATCGACGTGGCGATGGTGGGGATGAACACGGTCCAGTATCAGGGTCAGGACTCCGGCTCGGGCCGGATCAAGGTCGCCCCTGACGCAACGCTGAAAAATGTCGGCACAGGCGACGTGCCGTGGATCCCGAAGTTCGGATCCCTCGGGGGCCAGCACTCCTACCCCTACACGCCGGCCGACCAGCACCCCTACCTGGTCTGGAATATGTATCGGATCAGCGACGAGCGCATCGAACCGCTCGGCGCTTCCGGCGTCAAGCATGCGTTTCTCACCCTGAACTTCAATTGCGACATCAACTGCGGCAACGCCAACGTCCTCTGGCCCGGGTGCGAGGATGTCTACTCCGCCGGCACCAACAACAGCAATTTCAACCAGGGACCGCGGTCGGATATCGAAGCCAGCGAAGGGTTGTTCTTCAGCACCTGCTCTTTTTTCGATCCGAACTGTACCGGCTCTCAGACCCACAATTCCGGCTCCTTCGAAAACCGTTTGATGATCGATCCCGGGCAGCTGCAGACCCCGGGAGCCGACTATTTCCTGGATTCGTGGTACGTGATCCAGTACGACATCGACATCTGGAACTCCATGGCCTACCGGCGGCTGAATCCACAGCCGTCAGGCAATGGCTGGTCCTTCGGACCGCTGGGTCCGTTCACCGAAGGCCGGGTGCTTGACCAGTGGGTCGATCCAAACAATCCGGGTCCCAACGAGGACCACGCCAGCATCGTCGTGCCTTCGGCAACCCCGAATGAACCTTATCCGGGCAACATGCCGCAGGGCCACATCAATGTGGCAGTGAAAGTCATCGAAACCGAGGCTGGCTATCGCTACAACTATGCCGTCCAGAACTTTGATTTCGACCGTGGCATCGAGGCCTTTCGCGTTCCGTTTCCGGCCGGCGCAGAACTGCTGGAGACCCGCTTCGGCGGCGTTGATGGACAGCCGGGCGATGACTGGACGATCGGCGTCGAAAACGGCTATCTGAATTTTGAAGCGCCGGGAAACAATCCCCTGAACTGGTTCAAGCTGTTCAACTTCGAGTTTGAAACCGACGTGGCCCCCGCGTCATCCGCGATCAGCCTGGACCTAGGCGGTGATGCGGTCCAGCCCACCTGGACTGAACCCATGCTGGGCCCGGATTTGCAGGCCTCGCCGATCCCGGATGATGTGTTCTTCGAAACCGTCTTTGCCACCGGAACCTTTGATTTTCCGCTGGCCTTGCGTCACGCGGCTGACGGGTCGGACCGCCGATTCATCGTCGAGCGCGGCGGCCGGATTCGTATCGTGGACGCCGACGACAATATCCTGCCCCAGCCGTTCCTGGATATCTCAGCCCAGGTCGACACGTTCTTCGAAGGTGGGCTGCTGGGTCTGGCTTTCCACCCTGAGTTCGCCAGCAATGGCCGCTTCTTCGTCAACTTCACCGCTACGGGTTCACCGTTGACCACGCGGATTGTCGAATTCGCAGTCGACAGCGACAATCCCGATCTCGCCGACCCGGCCAGCCAGCGCAATATCCTGTCCATTCCGCAGCCGGCCGGCAACCACAACGGCGGCGATCTGCACTTCGGTCCGGACGGATATCTGTATATCGGCATGGGCGACGGCGGGCCGTCGCATCCGAGCCAGAACCCGGAAAGCCTGCTCGGCAGCATGCTGCGGATTGATATCGACGGCGATGATTTCCCGGGGGACCCGAATTCCAACTACGCGATCCCGCAGGACAATCCTTTGGTTGGCCAAACCGGGCGCGATGAAACCTGGGCCTACGGCCTGCGCAACCCGTATCGCTTCAGCTTTGACCGGGACACGGGTGATCTCTGGATCAGCGATGTAGGACAGGTGACCTGGGAAGAAATCAACCTGCAGCCGGCCGGTGACCCCGGCGGCCAGAACTACGGCTGGGACGTCTGCGAAGGCGCCTGGCAAACGGGCAGTACCACCCAGCCTTGCAGCCTCCCCGGTTCAACTTTGCCGGTGATTGAATACCGGCGTATCACGCCGCATTGTTCCGTGACCGGTGGCTATCGCTACCGCGGGCCGTTTTCTTCGCTCGACGGTCTGTACGTCTACAGCGATTTTTGCAGTGGTCAGATCTGGTTTGCCTATGAAGACAACGGCGCCTGGCTGTCTGAAGCCATCGAGTCCGTGGGCGGCGGCGTGGTTGGCTTCGGCGAAGACGAACAAGGTCACCTGTACGTGCTTCGCAACAGCGGCCAGATTCTGCGCGTCGGGGCGGCGATGGCGCCGGTCCCTGCGCTGGCTCTGAGCAGCACCGCGCTTGATTTCGGCGACACCCTGGCCGGAGAGCAGCGTTCGCTGGACGTCGAGATTGAAAACGCCGGCACGGCTGTCCTTGAGGTCAGCTCTGTGGCGATTGGCGGTGCGCCGTTCAGCCTCGATGCCGACGACTGCGGGGGCAGCGCCTTCGAACTGGCACCCGGCCAGGCCTGCACGCTGGGCGTGACTTTTGCGCCCGTGGACGGGGGCAAGTTCAGCGACCAGGTCGTCATCCAGTCCAACGCGGACAGCAGCCCGGATGCGATTGATCTGTCCGGTCGCGGCATTCAGGGTGCGGGTGAGCTGGAATTCTCGCCGCCCGGTCTGGATTTCGGCGACGTGGCCGTCAGCCGCAGCGAATCCTTGGCCGTCACCCTGACCAACTCGGCACCTGCGCATGCCCTGGCCCTGAACCTGCAGTCCAGCATTATTGCCGGCGAGGACCAATTCGAAATCGACAGTGATGCGAGTAGCTGCGGCGCTGAATTGCCGGCACAGGAAAGCTGTACGCTGATGGTCAGCTTCACGCCGCAGGACGAGAGGATGTATTCGGGGATTCTGCGGATTCGCGCCGATGATGACCCGGTCAACGTCACTCTGGATGGCAGGGGCATTGCCCTCCAGCAGATGATTTTCGACGACCGCTTCGAAGCCAAGCCATCCGATTGATGAGATTTCCTGTATTTCTGACGCTGGCCGCCCTGTGGCTCAGCACGGTTTCGGCTGATCAGCCAGCCGCTGCTGGTGACCCGGGGCTGCGCCTGGCCGACCCGGCCGTGCTTGAAGCCCTGCGCGCAACCGACACGCCGGGCTTGCCGCGAAACCTCGCACCCGAAGAGCGCCCCCATTTGCGCCTGCCGGACCTGAGCCGGATACCCCGGATCACGCCGATTGCCGACGATTTGGTCACCGCCTCCGAATTCGAGCGCAACGAGGCCATCCTGATGCGCTGGGGCAACTTCAACTCCGTACTGACCGAGATGATCGTGCCCATCACCACCGGCGACAGCCTGGCCAGGGTCCTGCTGGTGGTGGCCAATAGCTCGCAGCAGGCCAGCGCGTCCAACATTTTGAACAACGCCGGCGCCGATCTCGACCGGGTGGAGTTCGTGATTGCGCCCAGCAACAGCGTCTGGATTCGTGACTACGGCCCGCGCTTTACCAGCGCTGATAACGATCGCGTCATCATCGATCATCAATACAACCGGCCGCGCCCGCTCGACAACCAGATCCCGTCGGCCATCGCCGTCTATCTTGATGAAGAACTTTATGAAATGCCGATCAATCACGGGGGCGGCAATTTTCATCTGTTCGCCAACGGCGAGGCCTACGCGACGGATTTGATCGTGGACGAAAATCCCGGCTATACCGATCAGGACGTCATCGATTTATACGCGCAGTACCAGGGGCTGGATCTGACTTTGCTGCCTGCTTTGCCGGCCAGTTTTGACTCGACCCAGCACCTGGACATGTGGTTCTTGCCGGTTGACGATCGCACGGTGATCATCGGCGACTACGGCAATCCGCCGCCGGGCGTGAGCCCGTCAGCAGACACCGCTGCGGTGATCGAAGCAACGGAATTCACGACTTCCCTGATGGAGGAGCGCGGCTACCAGGTGCTGCGTACACCCGGCTGGAAGGCCCAGGGGTTCAATACGCCGCACCGGACTTACACCAACGCGGTCATCGTCAATGACCTGGTGCTGGTTTGCCGCTTCGACGGGTTCGAGACCCAGAACGCGCAGGCCCGGTCGGTCTTTGAACAGGCCTTTCCTGACCTGGACATCGTGCCGGTTGATTGCTCAACCATCATCAATTCGTCCGGTGCCTTGCACTGCATCGTCAAGCATCAGCCGGCGCCCGCGTTTCGCCTGGAAACCGAACTCACCGAGGCCACGGTCTGCCGGCCCGACTCCG
>CAZUTZ010000218.1:0-4525 GCA_964623655.1 uncultured Wenzhouxiangella sp. | reverse complement strand
AACCTTCAACCAATAGGTTAAAAGCCTACTGCTCTACCATTGAGCTAACGGCCCGAATTTTATCGAGCCGCGAAGGATAGCGGGTTATCAGCCAAAACTCAACCGCAAATCATAGTTCGCAAGCTATCATTCACTGCGTTCAAAAACACCCGCTCTGCCATGTCACTGCAACAAGACTACGCCCGTCGCATTCTCCCGCTGCTGGATCTGACCCGCTTAAACGACGGCGACAGCGATTCTCACATTCATCGCCTGTGCGCGCGCGCGAGCACTCCAGCCGGCACCGTCGCAGCTGTGTGCGTGTGGCCCAGCCTCGTCGCGGCGGCACGCCAGGGCCTGGCCCGCGCCCAATTGCAGAACCAGGTCAAAGTTGCAGCGGTCGCGAACTTCCCGGACGGCGATGAGGACCTTGAACACGTCCTCGAGGAAGTCAACTCGGCGGTCACCAGCGGAGCCGACGAAATTGACCTGGTCTTCCCCTATCGAGCCCTGATGGCCGGCGACGAACGCGCTGGTTACCAACTGGTCAGCCGCTGCCGCCAAAGCCTGACCGGCTACACGCTCAAGGTCATTTTGGAAACGGGCGAACTCAAGGACGCCGGACTGATCCGCACCGCAGCCGAAATCGCCATCAGCGCCGGCGCCGACTTTCTGAAAACCTCTACCGGCAAGGTCGAAGTCAACGCCACGCCCGATGCCGCCATGATCATGATGGAGGCCATCCGCGACAGTTCCCGTCCGGTTGGCTTCAAGGCTGCCGGCGGCATCCGGACCATCGCCGAAGCCTCCGCCTACCTGGACCTGGCCTCGGACATCCTCGGCGAGAGCTGGCTGCGCCCGGAGCGCTTCCGCTTCGGCGCGTCCAGCCTGCTGGATGATTTGCTCCATACCCTCGGCCTGGGCGCCAAGCCGGTCAATCTGCCTTCTCGCTACTGATGCTCATGCAGGAGCTGATCCGCGCCAAGCGCGACGGTCGGTCACTGGGCGCTCGCGAACTGACAGAGCTGGTTTCAGCCATCGTCGACGGCCGCATCAGCAACGAGCAGCTCGGCGCCTTCGCCATGGCCGTGTACTGGCGCGGCATGGACGACGTCGAAACCGCCGCACTGACCGGCGCCATGCGCGATTCGGGGAAGGTCATGAACTGGAAGGGCGATTTGCCGGGCCCGGTGCTGGACAAGCACTCCACCGGCGGCATTGGCGATGCAACATCGCTCCTGATCGGGCCGTGGGTCGCGGCCTGCGGTGGTCATGTGCCGATGATCTCGGGCCGGGGCCTGGGCCACACCGGTGGAACGCTGGACAAGCTGGCCGCCATCCCCGGCTATGACCCGTTCCCCGATTCACAAACCTTTCGGCGCACGGTGCGTGAAGCCGGCGTGGCGATCATCGGCCAGACCGACGACCTGGCCCCGGCCGATCGCCGCCTGTACGCCATTCGCGACGTCACAGCGACTGTCGACTGCCTGCCCCTGATCGTCGCCTCGATCCTGAGCAAAAAGCTGGCCGAGGGCCTGGACGGCCTGGTACTCGACGTCAAGAGCGGCTCCGGCGCGGTGATGCCGGATACCAACGAGGCCACGCAACTGGCCGAAACGCTGGTCCGGGTATGTTCAGAGGCCGGCACGCCCGTCGAGGCTCTGCTCACCGACATGGATTGCCCGTTGGCCTCAAGCGCCGGAAACGCCCTGGAAGTCGCCGAGGTGCTGGATCTGCTGACCGGAAAGCGGCACGGCGGCCGCCTGTTCGAGCTCAGCCGCCGGCTGGCGGCGCGCATGCTGATGCTCGGCGGCCTGGCCGAAAGCGAGGCCATGGCCCTGGAAAAGCTGGACCGGGCCTGGGCTGGCGGCGAAGTCGCCGACCGGTTCGCGCGGATGGTTGCCGCGCTGGGCGGGCCGAGCGATTTGCTGGGCCGTTATTCCGAAGCGCTGCCCAGCGCGAACGTCGTCGAGCCGGTCTATCCCGAGCGCCGTGGCCGGGTGCAGTCGATGGACATGCGCCGGATCGGTCTGACGGTGGTCGCACTCGGCGGCGGGCGGCAGCGCGCCAGTGATGCCATCGATCCATCGGTGGGCTTGAGCGATCTGGTGCCGGTTGGCCAGAACGTCGACGGCCAACATCCGCTGGCCGTGATCCACGCCCGCAGCAGGGACGATGCCGGGAAGGCGGCGCAGCAGTTGCGGGCAGCGATTACCATTGGCGAAGCCGGAACGACCCAGCCGCCGCTGATCGCCCGCCTGATCACCGCCACGCCTTAAGGAGACCCACAATTGCCACGCGCCATCGTTCTGGTTCTCGACTCGCTCGGCATCGGCGCCGCCGCGGATGCCGAGCGCTTCGGCGATGTCGGCGCCGACACGCTGGGGCACGTGGCAAAAGCGTGCGGCGGGTTGAATATCCCCCACCTGACCGCTCTGGGTCTGGTGCAGGCTCATCGCGCCAGCACGAGCCTTGATCTTCCGGGGCTGAAAACATCGGACCCGCTGCACGGCAGCTTTGGCTACGCCCGCGAGCAGTCCACCGGCAAGGACACGCCGTCCGGCCACTGGGAAATCGCCGGCGTGCCGGTGCGCTTCGACTTCGGCTATTTCCCCGAGCGCGAGAACAGTTTCCCGCCCGAGTTACTGGCCGAGCTGATCGAACGCGCCGATCTGCCTGGGGTACTCGGCAACTGCCATGCCTCGGGCACCGAGATCATCGCCCGCCTGGGACAGGATCATGTGGCGACTGGCCGGCCCATCGCCTATACCTCGGCCGACTCGGTGTTTCAGATCGCCGCCCATGAACAGGCTTTCGGCCTGAAGCGGCTTTACGATCTTTGCCGTATCGCGCGCGAGTTGCTGATGCCCTACAACATTGGTCGGGTCATTGCCCGGCCCTTCGTCGGCGATGCCGAATCCGGATTCGTACGCACCGGCAATCGGCGCGACTTCAGCCTCGCACCGCCCGCGCCCACCATGCTCAACCGCGTGGTCGAAGCCGGCGGCGAGGTGCTTGCAGTCGGCAAGATCGCCGATATCTACGCCCACTCCGGCATCAGCCGCGAAATCAAGGCCGACGGCAACATGGCCCTTTTCGACGCGACTCTGGAGGCACTGGATGAAGCCGGCGAGCGCAGCCTGGTGATGACCAACTTCGTCGACTTCGACATGCTCTACGGCCATCGCCGCGACCCGCAAGGCTACGCCGAGGCCCTGGAAGCCTTCGACCGGCGACTGCCGGAGCTGCTGGACAAACGACGCGAAGAGGACTTGCTGATCCTGACTGCCGATCACGGCTGCGACCCGACGTTCGCCGGCACCGAGCACACGCGTGAGCACGTGCCCATTCTGGCGCTGGGGCCCGGGCTCAGGCCAGGCTCGATCGGCGCCCGCGAGACTTTCGCCGACGTCGGCCAGACCGTGGCCGAGCACTTGAACCTGAAACCCCTGGCCGACGGCCGCAGTTTCCTGCACTGAATCGACCCCATCATGGCCACTCTGCACATTGAAGCCGCGCCCGGCGAAATTGCCGAAACCATCCTGCTGCCCGGCGATCCGCTCCGCGCCAGGGCCATCGCCGAGCGCTTCCTGGACCATCCCCGCCAGTTCAACCGGGTGCGCAACATGCTCGGGTTTACCGGCAGCTTTCAGGGCCAGCCAATCTCGGTGATGGGCAGCGGCATGGGCATTCCGTCGATGTCGATTTACGCCCATGAGCTGATCAGCCAGTACGGCGTCAAACGCCTGGTGCGCGTGGGCTCATGCGGCGCGGTCGGCGACAACGCCAGGCTGCGTGACGTCGTGATCGGGCTGGGCGCCAGCACCGACTCCAAGGTCAACCGCAGCCGTTTCCGGGGCCATGACCTGGCGGCGATCGCCGATTTCGACCTGGCCCGCCACGCCCATTCAGCGGCTCGGGCGAAGGGCATTCCCGTTCAGGTCGGCAACCTGTTTTCCAGCGACCTGTTCTACGCGCCCGACGAAACCTACATCGAACTGCTGCGCCGCTATCGCTTCATTGGTGTGGAAATGGAAGCCGCCGGACTGTACGGCGTTGCCACCGAACTCGGCGCGCGCGCCTTGACGATCTGCACCGTGGCCAACCACATCGTCAGCGGCGAAACCCTGACCAGCGCCGACAGCGAGCAGAGTTTTCACCAGATGGTCGAGATTGCGCTCGACGCGCTGATGCGCGATGCGGCCGAACATGACTGACTCTCTCGAAAATCGGACGCCAGAGGTGTACCTGAAACATCTCCAGGCCGCGCGGGCCAACGCTTATGTCCCTTATTCCAAACACCCGGTTGCCGCCCTGCTCGTCAGCGACACCGGAGAAATGTTCTGCTCCTGCAACGTGGAGACCGCACATTTCAAATCGGTCTGCGCCGAAGCCGGCGCCATCAGCGCTTTGATCAGCGCCGGTGAAAAGCAAATCAGGGAAGTCTGGATCCTCGGCCCCGGTTCGTATCCCTGTACGCCCTGCGGCGACTGCCGCCAGCGGATCCACGAATTCGCCAACGAACAGACCCGCATCCATCTGATCG
>CAZUTZ010000217.1:0-4538 GCA_964623655.1 uncultured Wenzhouxiangella sp. | reverse complement strand
TGCAGTACGAGTGGCTGTGTGCGTCCGATCTTGAAGAGCAGCCCGAAACATGATGGCAGGGAGACGGGTGAGGCCGATTGGGTCCGTGTGTGCTTGCGTACAAGGTGCGGCATGTTGCAGCGCATCCTGAGACGACTTCAACGCGGCACGGCTGAATTATTGGCGCGCCGGTTTCCGCGTGTGGTCGGCGATGCCTTTGCCCTGCGCTTCTACGGCATCTCGGATGCTTCCCCGCCCTGGCACCAAACCACCTGGATGGGCCGTCCGATACTCAAGCCGCCGACGGATCTCTGGAGTTATCACGAACTCATCTTCGACCTCCAACCGGACCTGATCATTGAAACCGGCACCTGGAGCGGAGCGAGCGCGCATTACCTGGCCCATCAGCTTGACCTGATCGGAAAGGGTGAGGTCTACAGCGTCGACCTGCACCCGCAGCCGGGCCGTCCTTCGCACCCGCGCATTACTTACTTTGAGGGCTCTTCGACCGACCAGCGGGTGTTCGAGCAATTCAGTAACAAGGCCGCAACCTGTCAGAAGGTGATGGTGATTCTCGATTCAGCGCATTCCCGAGCACATGTCGCCGAAGAATTGAGGCTCTATCCTCAACTGGTGACGCCAGGATCGTTTCTGGTGGTCGAAGACACCAGCGTCAACGGCCATCCCGTCCTGCCGGATTACGGACCGGGGCCGATGGAAGCCTTGACGGATTTTCTGCGCCAGACCGATGACTTCACGGTCGATCCCCGTGACAGCAAGTTCCTGCTGACTTTCAGTCCGCGAGGATTTCTGCGTCGGGCGGAGCGCGGTACAGGACGCTAGAGTCTTGGTCGCGCTGGTTGTTCCGATCTTCAACGGTGTCCCGGAAACGCGTCGCTGCCTGTCCGCCCTGGCGCACTCCCTCGTCGACAGCGACGCCCGAGTTATCCTGATCGACGATGCGTCGACTGACCCGGCCATAGGCACACTTCTTGACGCCATGCCGGACGGCTGGGTCCAGGTTCGTAACCAGAGAAACGTCGGTTTTGTCGGCAGCGCAAATCTGGGCATCGCGCTGGCCGGCCGCTCCGATGTGATCTTGCTCAATTCCGACACGCAGGTTACTTCCGGCTGGCTGCAAGCGGTGACGGACTGCGCAGCGTCTGATCAACGGATCGCTTCTATCACGCCATTGACCAATAACGGTGAGATCGCCTCCATACCGGAATTCTGCCGCCCCAATCCCTGGCCCGAGCAGCCTGAGCTATGGGCTCGAGCCTGCCGTGAGACGCCGGGCTACGAATATCCATCGGTGCCGACTGCGGTCGGTTTCTGCATGTTTATGCGTCGGGCCTGCATTGACCAGATCGGCGCCTTTGACGAACAGACCTTCGGCCGCGGTTACGGCGAGGAAAATGACTGGTGCTGTCGAGCCAGCGACACCGGCTGGATACACGTTCTTTGCGATTCGGCTTATGTCGCCCATCAGGGGGGTGCCAGCTTTGGGCCGCTCGGGCTCAAGCCGGGTGGTCGCGCCATGCAAGCCCTTCTGGCCCGACATCCCGACTATCTGGACCAGGTTCAGCGGTTCATCGCAGCCGATCCCATGGCCCAGCGCCGGCAGCGCATCTCTCAGCGCTATCAGGAGCTGCTGCAGGATTCGTCGTGTTCGTCATGAAAAGCCCTGCCGCATTGGCCAGCGTAGTTGTTCCATGACAGCCGGCTCACAGACTTCCGGGGCCCGACCGGCGCTGAGTCGGATCACTGCGCTGATCGTCAACTACAATTCGGGACCCTGGCTGGAGCGCTGTGTTCGCACCTTGCGCGGGCGCTACGGACGCTATCCGCGAATCGAGGTGGTCGACAACGATTCGCGCGACAATAGTGCGGCTGGGGTGCCTGAACTGAAGGACTTGCGTGTCCGTCATGCGCCCCGCAACCTGGGGTTCGCCCGCGGGGTCAACACGGCTGCCCGTGCCGTGCACAGTGAATTTCTGCTCATCATCAATCCGGACTGCCTGCTGTTACCTGACTCTCTGGAAACGCTGTTGGCCGACCTGGATGCCCACCCGGAGGCCGCCATGGTTTCCGGGCGAATCTTCGACATGAGCGGTGAGGAGCAGCGCGGCAGTCGGCGCTGCCTGCCCTCGCGCGAGCGCGTGATCGGAGAAGTGCTCAAAGGCGCGCGTGCGCGGATTGACCTGACCCACCTGCCGGCAACGGGCACGGCCGGCGAGGTCGAGGCCGTCTCCGGCGCCTGCATGCTGGTCCGTCGGCAGGCTTTCCTGGCGGTCAACGGCTTCGACAAGCACTACCCGATGCATTTCGAGGATGTTGATCTGATGGCCCGCTTGCGTGACGCCGGCTGGACGATCCGCCTGGACCCTGCCGTCATCGTCACCCATGCAGGCGGCGTGTCCTCGCGCTCGCGCCCGGTCCGGGTGATGTGGAACAAGCACCGCGGCCTGTGGCGTTATCTCAACCAGCACCCCGAATTGCCGTGGCCGGCCTGGAGCCGGGCGCTGTGGTGGCTGGGGATTTACGGTCACGCTGTGATGATGACGCCGGTGAGCCTGTGGCGGGGTCGCTAGCCGCTGCCCCGGTTGTGCTGGTGCTGGGCGCCAGCAATCCGATCGGCCGGCGTTTCCTTGCCCGTGCCTCGGTCCGGCCGGAGCTGCAGCTGATCGCTGTCTCGCGTCGGCCGCCGGCAAGCTCGCCGGACGGCGTGACCTGGCTGCAGCAGGACCTGGCGATCCAGCCGGTCTCGGTCATGGCGCCGGCGCTTATCAGCATCGGGCCGGTAGGATTGGCGCTGCGGCAGCTTGAAGACACACCCTCCATCGGGCGCGTTGTCGCCCTCAGTTCGGCCAGCACGGAATTCAAGAGTGATTCCCCGGACCCGGCGGAGCGCAAGCAGATGGCCGCCATCCGCGCCGACGAGGCTCGCCTGACCGAGCTTTGTGCCGATCGTGGTGTGGGCTTGACCCTGCTCAAGACCACCATGATCTACGGCGGCGGGAGTGATGCCAACGTCAGTCGTCTGGCCGCCTTGAGTGCGCGTCTGCCGTTCGTCCCCGTGGTCGGTTCGGGCCTGCGCCAGCCGGTCCATGCCGACGACCTGGCCGAGCTGGCCCTGCGCGTGCTGGCCATGGACGAGCGCAGTTACGGCACCTTCCTGCTAGGCGGCGGTGAGGTTCTGGATTACCGCGCCATGATTCGTCGCATCGCGTCTGCGAATGGACGCCGGGTACGGATTCTTTCCCTGCCGGCCGGCTTGCTCAAGCCGGCGTTGGTTGTGGCTCATGCGCTGGGCCGACTGCGCGACGTGCAACCCGCCATGCTTGAACGCCAGGCCCTGGACCTGGTCGTGGACGACCAGCCGGCGCGGGAAAAGCTGGGCTGGCAGCCCCGGCCTTTCCGGCCGGAGCCCGGAAACCCGAAAGCGCTTTAATCCTTGAGTTTCTTGTACTTCAGCCGGTGCGGCCCGGCCTGGTCGCCGCGGCGGCGCTTCTCGTCTTTTTCGTAGTCGGAGAAATTACCCTCGAACCATTCGACGTGGCTGTCGCCCTCGAAGGCCAGCACATGGGTGGCGATGCGGTCGAGAAACCAGCGGTCGTGCGAAATCACCAGGGCGCAGCCGGGGAAGGCCAGCAGGCCTTCTTCCAGAGCCCGCAGGGTTTCAACGTCGAGATCGTTGGTCGGCTCGTCGAGCAAGAGCACGTTGCCGCCTTTTTTCAGGGTCTTGGCCAGATGGACGCGGTTGCGCTCGCCGCCGGAAAGCTGGCCGACGCGCTTTTGCTGCTCTGAACCCTTGAAGTTGAAACGACTGGCGTAGGCGCGCGCCGGGATGCGGTAGTTACCGACCACAATTTCGTCGGCGCCGTCGGCAATTTCTTCCCAGACCTGCGCATCGGGGTTGAGACTGTCGCGGCGCTGGTCGACGTAGGCCAGCTGCACGGTGTCACCCACGCGCACTTCGCCCCGATCCGGCTGCTCCTGACCGGCGATCATGCGAAACAGCGTGGTCTTGCCCGCGCCGTTGCCGCCGATGATGCCGACAATGGCGCCGGGCGGCACCTTGAAGCTCAAATCCTCGATCAGCAGACGCTCGCCGTAGCCCTTGTAGACGCCGTCGAACTCGATGACCTGATCGCCCAGGCGCGGGCCCGGCGGGATATAGATCTGCTGGGTCTCGTTGCGGCGCTGGAATTCCTTGGAGTTCAGCTCCTCGAACTGCCTCAGGCGAGCCTTGCTCTTGGCCTGCCGGCCTTTAGGATTGGCGCGCACCCATTCCAGCTCGGACTTGATGATTTTCTGGCGCGAGGCTTCCTGTTTTTCTTCCACGGCCAGGCGCGCCTCCTTTTGTTCCAGCCACGAGGAGTAGTTGCCCTCGAAGGGCAGGCCGTGGCCGCGGTCCATTTCCAGGATCCAGCCGGCCACGTTGTCGAGAAAATAACGGTCGTGGGTGACCGCCATCACGGTGCCCGGGAACTGGTCGAGAAAACGCTCCAGCCAGGCTACGGACTCGGCGTCCAGGTGGTTGGTCGGCTCGTCGAGCA
>CAZUTZ010000216.1:613-4568 GCA_964623655.1 uncultured Wenzhouxiangella sp. | reverse complement strand
CGTCTCTGCGTGATGCAAAAAACGCGGAAGAAATCGAAAGAACTCCAATGAGCAAGCACCCAAACGAAGACCAGCCGCTGATTCTTTATTCGTACTGGCGTTCGTCGGCCAGTTACCGGGTGCGGCTGGCGCTGGCGCTTAAGGGGCTGGCGTACGAACTGCGTCCCGTGCATCTGGTCAAGGACGGCGGCCGGCAGCACGCGCCGGCCTACCGCGCGCTCAACCCGCAGGAGCTGGTGCCGACACTAATCCACGGCGATCTGGTGATCGGCCAATCACTCGCCATCATCGAATACCTGGACGAACGCTTTCCCGAAACGCCCCTGTTGCCGGCCGATCCGGGCGGCAGGGCACAGGTCAGGGCCATCGCCCAGGCCATGGCCTGCGACATCCATCCGCTCAACAACCTGCGGGTGCTGGCCTACCTGGTCGAGGTGGGCGGCTTTGACGAACCGGCCAAACTGGCCTGGTACCGGCACTGGACTGAAAGCGGCCTGGCTGCCGTGGAAAAACTTTTGAGCCGGCAAACCGCGACTTTCTGCTGCGGCGAGGAACCTGGATTGGCCGACTGCTGTCTGTTGCCCCAGGTCTATAATGCCCGGCGGTTCGACTGTCGCCTCGACGGGCTGGACCGGATCCAAGCCATTTGCGCTCGCCTGGAGGAGCTTGACGAGCTCAGGCCCGCGATGCCGGAAAACCAGCCCGATGCCGGTTAAACTGATCGGATTAAGCTGACTGGGTCTGCGGAATATCCAATTTCAAGGTAGCGTCTGTGCCATGACCATCCATCCATTCAGGCTGCTTGCACCCGTTTTTTTGTTGACGCTGGCCGCCTGCGCCACAACTCCGCCCGACCCGGCCCTGCTCGACAATGCCGAAACCGCGATTGCGCGAGCCGAACAGGCCGGCGCCGAGGAATACGCGCCGCTGGAGCTGCGTTTTGCGCGAGAGCGCCTGGAATCGGCGAATGAACAGATGCAGGCCGGACGCGCGGACGAAACGAGACGGCTGGCCGACGAGGCCGAAATCGAGGCGCAGCTGGCGCTGGCTCGCACTCAGGCAGCCCAGACTCGAGCCGAACTCAGTCAGCGCCAGCGCGCCCTGGAACGTCTGCGCTCTGATCTGGTCGAGGCCTTCGGCGAGGCGGCGCTGCGATGAAGCGTTCCTGGCCAATCGCCCTGCTGGCGCTGATGATCCTCGGCCTGAGCGGCTGTGCGACGACGCCGCGCGATGACGGCGCGCTGGCCAACCTGCAAAGCGACCTGGACAGTTTCCGCGAGGACAGCGAATTATCCGAGCGCGTCCCCCTTGCGCTGGCCGACGCCGAGCGCGCCGTGCGGGCTGCTGCCGCCGACGGGCTGGGCGAAGACGAGCGCGCCCACCGCATTCGCATCGCCGAAAAGCGCATCGAAATTGCCCGGGCCGAGGCCTTCCGAGCACAGGCGCGCGCCCAGATTGACGAACTCGACGAGCAGCGCACCCAACTGCTGCTGCGCGCCAGTCGGCTGGAAGTGGAGCAGGCCCGGCGTGAAGCCGAGGAAGCCCGTTTGGTCAGCGCCACCACGCTGGAAGAAATCGAGCGCGCCCGGCGCGCCGCGATGAGCGCCGACGAGCAGCGCGAGGAAGCCGCCCGGCGCGAACGCGAAGCCCGCGAAGAAGCCGAAGCCGCGCGCCGCGTGGCCGAGGCGCAGGCCAGCGAAATCGAACTGGCGCGGCGTGAAGCGCAACTAGCCTCGGAAGCGGCCGATTCTTTGCGCCGGCGCCTGGAGTTGATGGAATTGCGCGAGACCGATCGCGGCGTCGTCATCACCCTGGGCGACGTCTTGTTCGAACTCGGGCAAACCGAACTGGCCGACGAGGCCAGGGCCAACCTGGATGACGTGGTGGAACTGCTGCAAAGCGAGCCGGACCGCCGGGTGCGCATCGAAGGCCATACCGACAGCACGGGACCGGCCCAGGTCAACATGCGCATTTCACAGGAACGCGCGGAATCGGTGCAGCGGGAGCTGGTCGCGCTGGGCATTGACGCCGATCGGATTCAGGCGGTGGGCATGGGCGAGGAATTTCCGATTGCCACCAACCAGACCGAAGACGGGCGGAGCCAGAACCGGCGCGTTGACGTGATCCTGCTCCATGACTGAGGGTCTGAAGGCCTGCCCCCACTGGCCGCGGCTTGCACATCAATCCGCTTTGCGTTACAAGTAGGTTATGGCGACCTGCATCACGCGGGCGCTCGCTTGACGGCCGATGAAGCCGCTCCCAACAGGCAATGTGTCTGACTCATAACCACAAACCAGATCACGAAAAGACGCCAAGCGGCCCGGTCGAGACCGACCCGGGCCCTGTGTCTGTTCACGATTCTGCTCACTTTCAAGGAGTTACGCGATGTTCGAAAATCGTCAGCAAGATATGGAAAACCTGCTGAAGGAAAATGAAGAGTTTCGGCGTCTCTACAATCACCACCAGCAGCTTGAAAAGCGCGTGCTGGCGGCTGAAAACGGCACGGCACCCATGGAAAATCTGGCGCTTAACCAGCTCAAGCGCGAAAAGCTGCGCGCCAAGGATCAGCTGACGCGAATGATGGAGCAGGCCAGCGCCGCCTGACCATCCCTGGATAAAGACATCGACACCGCCCGGCCGCAATAGCAGGTTCCGCCGGGCGGTTTTTTTTGCCCGCCGGCCTCAGCTTCCATCTTTCCCATGCCCATCTACAACAACGTCCTCGAATTGATCGGTGAAACGCCGATCGTCCGCGTCAACCACCTCGACACCGGCCCCTGCGAGCTCTTCCTGAAGCTCGAAAGCGCCAACCCCGGCGGCTCGATCAAAGACCGCATCGCTCTGAAGATGATCGAAGCGGCCGAGCAGCGCGGCGATTTGAAGCCCGGCGCCACTCTGGTCGAGGGCACGGCCGGCAACACCGGCCTGGGGCTTGCCCTGGTCGCCGCCAGCAAGGGCTATCGCCTGATTCTGGTCATACCCGACAAGATGAGCCGGGAGAAGATCTCCAACCTCAAGGCCATGGGCGCCGAAGTCGTTATCACCCGGTCCGATGTCGGCAAGGGACACCCCGAGTATTACCAGGACCTGGCCGCTCGCATCGCCGAAGAAACGCCCAACAGCTACTTCATCAACCAGTTCGGCAATCCGGACAATCCGGAAGCGCACGAGACCATGACCGGCCCGGAAATCTGGCGCCAGATGGAAGGTCGACTGGATGCCATCGTGATCGGCGTCGGCTCCAGCGGCACGGTGACCGGTTTGTCGCGCTATTTCGCCGAGGCCGCGCCCGACCTGGAGCTGGTGCTGGCCGATCCGGAGGGATCGATCCTGCACGACTACATCAAGACCGGAAAAGTCCGCGAAGACGCCGGCGGCTGGCTGGTCGAAGGAATCGGCGAAGACTTCCTGCCCTCGATCAGCGACTTTTCGCGCGTCCACACCGCCTACAGCATCTCCGACCGCGAGAGCTTCATGACCGCGCGCGAACTGCTCGAGCGCGAAGGCCTGATGGGCGGGTCGTCCACCGGCACGCTGGTTGCCTCGGCGCTGCGCTACTGTCGCGAACAGACCGAACCCAAGCGGGTTCTGTCCATGGTCTGCGACACCGGCAACCGCTACCTGTCCAAGGTCTACAACGACCACTGGATGCGCGATCACGGCTTGCTGCCCGGCAGCAATCACGGTGACCTGAGAGACCTGATCGCCCGGCCCATGGCCAGCCGTGATGCGGTCACCGTCGGCCACACCGAAAGCCTGGCCAACGCCTACAAGCGCATGATGCTCTACGACATCTCGCAATTGCCGGTGATGGACGGCGAGCGCATCGTCGGCATCGTCGATGAGTCCGATATCCTGGTCCACGTCTACCAGGACGAAGCACGGTTCGCCGAACCGGTGACCGCGGCCATGGTGACCGAGCTTGAGTTCGTCGACCATCGCGCCTCGATCGACG
>CAZUTZ010000216.1:0-603 GCA_964623655.1 uncultured Wenzhouxiangella sp. | reverse complement strand
GCTGTTGCCGATTTTCAACCGCGACCACGTGGCCATCGTGATGGACGGCGAGCGTTTCCTGGGCCTGATCACGCGCGTCGATCTGCTCAACCACCTGCGCCGTCGCGCCGCGCAGAGCAAGGAGTGAGATCGCAGCAGTCGGTCGGTTTCAGTGACCTGCACGGGCAGCGGCCTGTTGCTATCATGCGCTCTGCCCCCAGCTGCCGCCACGAGCGCAAAGACACCGCCACGTGAGCTCACCCAACCCGACGCAGCCGATCGAACAACGTAACTGGTTCACCCGCTTTCTCGATACCGTCGAATGGCTGGGGAATCTGTTGCCCCATCCGGTGACGCTTTTTGCCCTGCTGGCCGTCGGAATGGTCTTCGTCTCAGGGCTGTTCGGCTGGCTGGGCGTGTCGGTGACCGACCCCCGACCCGGCTCCGAGGGCGCCTCGATCGAGGCGGTCAGCCTCATGAATGCCGAAGGCGTGCGCCGGATTTTCGGCAACCTGGTCAACAACTTCGTCAACTTCGCCCCGCTGGGCGTGGTGCTGGTGGCCATGCTCGGCGTGGGCGTGGCGGAAAAATCCGGACTGCTGTCGGCGATGGTTCGCGGCATCG
>CAZUTZ010000215.1:0-4600 GCA_964623655.1 uncultured Wenzhouxiangella sp. | reverse complement strand
TTCTGGGTCGAAAACGGCGAGATCGCCTGGCCGGTGGAAGAAATCACCATCGCCGGTCAGCTGCGCGACATGCTGGGCTCACTGCGTGCCGCCGGCACGGATCACGACGAACGCCACAGCGTCCAGGTCCCCTCGCTGCTGGTCGATACGATGATGGTGGCCGGACAGTCGGACTGAAGCCGGTCCGGTGTGCCTGCTGACCTTCAGTTTTCAGCCCGGTGCCGAACGCCACCTGGTGCTGGTGGTCAACCGCGACGAATTCCACGAGCGGCCGACCCGGGTCATGGCCTGGCAGGACGGCTGCCTGGCCGGGCGCGACGGAGTGGCCGGCGGAACCTGGCTGGCGGTCGCGCGCGACGGGCGCTGGGCGGCGGTGACCAACTTCCGTGAGCCCGGCAGCCCCAAAGCGGACTGCTCGCGCGGCGAACTGCCGATCGACTATCTCACAAGCGCCCGGCATCCCTCGGAGTGGGCGCTGGAGGTGGCGGGCCGGCGTGATCGCTACGCGCCGTTCAACCTGCTGCTGGGCTGCCCTGATGCAGTGTGGTTCGTCGGCTCGCGCGAGGCGCCCAATGCGGTTTCGGGCGGCGTCCACGCCTTATCCAACGGGCGACTGGACGAACCCTGGCCGAAATCGCGGCGAGCGGCGCTGGCCCTGCGCCGGCAGCTGGACGAAAACGGCGAAGTCGATCGTGAGCATTTGCTGGCGCTGATGCACGATACCAACGGCGCGGCCGACGACGAGCTGCCCGATACCGGCGTCGGCCTGGAACTCGAGCGTTTTCTGTCGCCGCCGTTCATCATCGGTGGGAAATACGGCACGCGATCGACCACGCTGCTGGTGCTCGATCGCTCGGCGCTGGCGCTGGAGCGGACTTTCGATCCGACTGGTCAGGTGGCCGGCCAGGTCGAATACCGCTTCGATACCAAGACGTAGGTTCGGCTAAAGCGCCTCGGAGGCAAAGTCGGCCAGCCGCGAGCGCTCGCCCCGCTTGAGCGTGACATGGCCGGCGTGCGGCCAGTATTTGAAACGATCGACGGAAAACGTCAGGCCGGAAGTGGTTTCGGTCAGGTACGGCGTGTCGATCTGCTCGACGTTGCCCAGACAGACAATCTTGGTGCCGGGTCCGGCCCGGGTCACCAGGGTCTTCATCTGTTTCGGGGTGATGTTTTGCGCCTCGTCGATGATCAGGTAGCGATTCAGGAAAGTGCGCCCGCGCATGAAGTTCAGCGACCGAATCTTGATCCGCGAGGCCAGCAGATCGTTGGTCGCCGCCCGTCCCCAGTCGCCGCCGTGGTCGTCGGACTCGGTCAGCACTTCCAGGTTGTCGGTCAAAGCACCCATCCAGGGCGTCATCTTTTCTTCTTCCGTGCCCGGCAGATAGCCGATCTCGTCGCCCACCGAAACGGTGGCGCGGGTCATGATGATCTCGCGATAAATCTTCTGATCCAGCGTCTGGGCCAGCCCGGCGGCCAGGGCCAGGAGGGTCTTGCCGGTGCCGGCCGTGCCCAGCAGGGTGACGAAATCGATCTGCGGATCCATGAGCAGGTTGAGGGCGAAATTCTGCTCGGCGTTGCGGGCCTGAATGCCCCATACACCGTCCTGAACCCGGCGGTAGTCGCGCGCTACCTCCAGCACGACCTGGGCCGGCTGGACTTCTCTGACCAGCGCCTCGAGCCCGGTCTCGCCGCCCAACTGCAGGCACTGATTGGGGTACCAGTCGTCGCCTTCGACGCGAGCGATGCGGTAAAAAGTGCGGTGTTCCTCGGTCCAGGAATGCTCGGGCTCATGCTGCTCCCAGAAGCCGGCGTCGAGCTGCTTGACGCCGGTGTATAGCAGGCTCAGGTCGTCCAGGGCGCGGTCGTTGTGGTAATCCTCGGCTTTCAAGCCGTGGATGGCCGCCTTGATGCGCAGATTGATGTCCTTGGAGACCAGAATGACGTCGCGCTCGGGGTGGAGCCGGGTCAGGTTCAGCGCCGTCAGCAGGATCTTGTTGTCGGCCAGCGCCGCGTTGCCGACCAGCTGCTCGGAGTCCTGGAGCTGGTCGGTCTGGAAATACAGGCGTCCACTGCCGACGTTCAGATTCAGGCCCTCGGGCTCGGTCAGCGCCAGTCCCTGCTCCAGATCGGCGTCTTCGCCCATGAGCTGGCCGATGAATCGGCTGGCCTGGCGCACGTTGCGCGCGACCTCGGTGACGCCCTTCTTGGCCCGATCCAGCTCCTCGAGCACGATCATGGGCAGGAATACGTCGTGCTCGGCAAAGCGAAACAGGGAAGTGGGGTCGTGCATCAGCACGTTGGTGTCGAGCAGGTAAAGTCGCCGCCTTTCGGTCATCGAGCGGGATTCTCCTTCAGCAAAGTGCGGGGCAGAAACGCCTTGATTCATGCAGTCAATCCGGTGGCCGGGATGAGGCGAAGATCAGGACAGTTGGCCGACCGTCTCCAGCACTTCCTCGACGTGTCCCGGCACTTTGACCTTGCGCCATTCCTTGACCAGCTTGCCGTCGGCGTCATAGAGAAAGGTGCTGCGCTCGACGCCCATGACCTTCTTGCCGTACATGTTCTTTTCCTTGATCACGTCGAACTGGCGGCAAAGTGTTTCGTCGGCGTCGGCAATCAGCGGGAAAGGAAACTCGTATTTGGCCGAGAATTTCTCGTGACTGGCCAGGCTGTCGCGCGAGATTCCGACGATGCGGCAGTTGTGCCTGGCGAAGGCCTCGTGGTGGTCGCGAAATCCTTCGCCTTGGCGGGTGCAGCCCGGCGTGTTGTCGCGCGGATAGAAATACACCACGACCGCCTGGCCTTTCAGATCAGACAGCTTGAGTTCACCGGAATCGGTGTTGGTGGCGGGCAGGGAGATCGAAGGCAGCTTGGAATACTCGTTGGACATGGCCTTGGGTTCGCTTCTCAGTTGTTAGTGACCTTTCGGAAATGTTAACAGGCAGGCGTGGCGAAAGGATGGGTTAAACTGAAGTGTCGTCTTGCGGTCCACAGTAAGACGCGTGCCGATCGCCGATGGAGGTTGAATGTTTCACGGGTCGCTGGTCGCTCTGGTCACGCCGATGACCAAGGATGGCGCGATCGACGAGGATAGCTGGCGATCCCTGCTGGCCTGGCACCGTGCGGCCGGCACATCGGGCGTGGTCGTGGCCGGGACCACCGGTGAATCGGCCAGCCTGACGGAGCCTGAATTCGCCCGCCTGGTCGAAACGGCGGTCGATGAAGTCGGCGGTGATCTGAAAGTCATCGCCGGGAGCGGTTTTCCTTCGACGGCGCAAACCCTGGCGCGCACCGCGCTGGCGGCACGGCTCGGTGCCGACGCCGCCCTGGTGGTGACGCCGGCCTATACCCGTCCCTCGCAGCGCGGCCTGCTGGCCCATTTCCGGGCCGTGGCCGATGCCGCCGAGTTGCCGCTTGTCTTGTACAACGTGCCGGCGCGAACAGCGGTGGACCTGCTGCCCGAGACCTCGCTGGCCCTGGCGCAGCATCCCCGCATCGTGGCGCTCAAGGAAGCGGTCGGCGACCCGGATCGCGTATTGCGGCTGGTGGCCGGCGGCCTGGATGTGCTGAGCGGAGACGATGCGAGCTGCTGCGAGACCATGCTGGCCGGCGGCAAGGGGGTCATTTCCGTGGCCGCCAACGTCGCGCCGGAGGCGTCTGCACAGATGGCGAGGTTCGCCGCGGCCAGCCAGGCCGAGCAGGCGCGCGACCTCAATACCCGCATGCGGGATCTGTTGACGTTTCTGACTGTCGAATCCAACCCGGTCCCGGTCAAATGGTTGCTTTACCGCATGGGTCGGATCGCCGATGGCCTGAGATTGCCTCTGGTCAATCTGGATCCGCGCTTCCAGCAGCAGGCCGAATCCCTGCTGCCGACGCTGGACTCGATTCCGTATGCAGAGCCGATGCCGTCCACTTCGGCATCAGGCTGACACTTGAAAAAGATCACAGGGTAGATCGATCAGATCTCAGGAGTTATTTAGTTTGTTGCAACGCTACACACCCATCATTGCTCTGACGCTCGCCGCGCTCATGCTGTCGGCGTGCGCCGGTCGTGATCGCCAGCCGATTTATCTGGAAAGCGAGGAAGTCTCCGAAATTCGCGTGCCCTCAGGCCTGAACCAGCCCAACGTCCGCCGCACCTTTGCGGTAGAAGGCGTTTTTCTGCCGGAGATGGCCGGGCAGAACGAACCCCGACCCCCGCGGGTCCAGCCCAGCGCGGAAGCCGAGCGCTCGCGTTCGCATATCCGTTTCGGGCCGCGCGGTTTGTTTCTTGAAGTCGAAGACGAGGCCGACAGCGTCTGGCGACGTCTCGGCTTCAGCCTCAACCGATCCGGCATGCAGGTTGAGGAAGTCCGCGAAGACAGCGGCCAGTATCTGTTCCGTTTCGACGACGATCCCACCGAGGTCGATCGCACCGGTTTTTCCCGCCTGGCGTTCTGGCGCAGCGACGAAGTGATCGACCACAGCGGCGAGTTCGTCGCCGAGATCGAGCGGGTCAACGAGCGCGCAACGCGCGTGCTGCTTTTCGATCGCTCGGGCGACCTGGTTGACATGAACCAGGCCGAACACGTTCTTGCGGTGCTCCGGGATCGCCTGG
>CAZUTZ010000214.1:2394-4602 GCA_964623655.1 uncultured Wenzhouxiangella sp. | reverse complement strand
CCCGCGTCCTGAGATCGGATTCGTTGCCGTTGAGCGCATCGATCAACTCCGGCAGTTCAAGCTGGAAGACTTGATGAGCCTCTTCAAGCAGCCCGCGCTGCCGGAGTTCGACACCCGCGGCCACGATGCGCGTACGCAGCGACTGCAGGATCATCAGCAAGTGCTGCTGGGGCGTGTCGCGCAGGCCGCCGTAGCCCTCGATCACCCGGTGCAGGCGAGTCAACAGACGCCGCCGGACGGGACCGGCGCGATCAAGCAGTTCGGCCACGGCTTGTCGACGTTGCCGGATTCGGTCGCGCCAGGCCTGCCGCGGATCGAAAGTCGATCGGTCCGCAGGCATTCTGATGACCTGCTGAAGCAGATCGACCGGCGCATCGGCATAGCGCGGGCGAGCGATATCCATCTCACCGGAGCCGCGAACGCCGAAGCGCTGCATGAAATTTTGCCAGGCGCTTTTCCACGCCGCATCCGATGGCGCCTGGCCCAGATGATCGTCAAGGGCTTCCGGCTGACGCCGTATCCCGTCAGGGAGCAAATACGCCAGCTCGGCCAGAGCCACGTTCATTTCCACAACGACGTTGCCTTCAAAGCCGCGATCAACCGCGTCCAACAATTGCTTGTCGCCGCCCGCCGGGCGCTTTGCCAGGCGCGCGAACAGCGACAGCGCCAGAACACCGGTGCCGACCACGGGCAAGGAGAAGTTGAACAGGTCGGCCAGTCGGGGCCGCACATGCCCATCCCAGACCTTCGCAACCGGCCAGTCGTCATCAAAAGCTGTCTGCAAGCGGGTCTCCAGATCCTTCAGTCGCCGGGTCTGGGCTTGATGCATCCGCCCAGGCGCCAGCAGGGGCATCAGCAGGTTGAAAAGCATTTTCCGGGTTCGCCAAAACGCCGGCGGCAGGCGCAGCAGCATCCGCCAGCGTGCCCAACGCGGCCGCTTTTGCGAGCGGTACTGATCGCGATCGACCGCTTCGAGCAGACGCGCCATGCGGGCATCGCTGAGGTCCAGATGGGCGGCGAGTTTTTTCGGGCTGACCAGCCAGAACAGGTTCGACAAGTCCTGGTACATGCGACCGCCCTGGAAATGCACCAGCGCCTCTTCAGCGCGCAATGGCTCGTCGAGACGACCCAGGGACATCCCGGCCAGATCCGTCATCAGCTGGCGGATCACCGACAGACCCATCGGCGAAATCGGTGCATTGATGGTCAGTCCGCCGGACAAGCCCGCATCCATGTAAAGGCGCCGGCGCTGTCCGGGCTGAGTCGTCAGCGACGGCGCCATTGGCACCCAGGCGGTAATCGGTCGCGACTGCAGCAAGTACAGCTGGCCGTTAGCCAATGCCCATTCGATGTCGACCGGCCCGTCGGAAAGCCGCTCGACGCGCGCCAGCAGCGCAATCAGCTCGTCGAGCTGCTGCGGTTCGAGGCAAGGTTGGCCGCTTTGTTCGCCGACCTCATCGACCTGGCGACCATCGGTTTCCAGCCAGCGGCAAAGGCGGCGATCCCCCGGCCGAAACTCCATAGTCGTTCCGCTGGGCTTGTCGATCACCCAGTGATCGGGTCGGACCAGGCCGGCGACCACGGTCTCGCCCAGGCCCGGATTGCCCTCGATCACGGCCTGATCGTAATCATTGTTCAGCGGGTTGAGCGAGAAACCGACGCCTGCGGCCTCGCTGGCGATCTGGCGTTGAACGATCACCGCCATCGAGCAGTCCTCCGGATCCAACCCTCGGGCGCGCTTGTAAGCAAAAACCCGCTCATCGAACACGGAGGCAAAGCAAAGTCGGATGGCCTCCAGCAAGCCGTCGGCTTGAACGCCCAGGCAGGTCCGGTAGCCACCGGCAAAGGAATGGCCTGGCTGGTCTTCCTGAGCAGATGAAGAGCGCACTGCAAACAAGGCATCCGCGCCGCTGTCCCACACCTGCTCAAGCAAGGCGTTGAACACATCTTCCTGACCGGCCTGCAGCGCCAACGCTTGTGCGGCTGACTTGATCCGGTCGCACATGCTTGTCTGCTGGTCGGGTAATGCCTGCAGGAGCGCCTGAAAGGGGTCGGACTGCTTGAGCCGGCTGATCCAGGGTGCAAAGAAGTCCGTGGTCAGCACCCAGCCGGGTGGAACGGGAAAGCCTTGAGAGGAAGCCTTGATCAGCGAAAAAGCCTTGCCTCCAACCCCGGCCGGCGATGTTGTTCCGTCAGAGGGAAAACGAA
>CAZUTZ010000214.1:0-2294 GCA_964623655.1 uncultured Wenzhouxiangella sp. | reverse complement strand
AAAGCCTTGCCTCCAACCCCGGCCGGCGATGTTGTTCCGTCAGAGGGAAAACGAACCAGCCAGTCTGGCGAATGCTTCACGCGCTATGGAACTCGCTTCGAGCCTGCCAATCGTCTCGGAGAATCCCATACATCTCTACCGTCTCCATTCTTCCTCTCGCATGAAGATGCTCTCTGAGTCGTCCTTCATGCTGGAAGCCGGCCTTCTCCAGGACTCGGCCCGAGGAAGGGTTTCGGGTCATGTGAATCCCGTAGATCCGATAAAGCTCGACGTAATGCCGGAAACCGAAGTCGACCAGCGCCTTGAGCGCCTCGGTACAGTAACCGTTTCCCCAGAAGGGAAGGCCGATCCAGTACCCAACCGCTCCCTTTTTTCGATCATCGTCAAGGATCAGGTCGATGGCGCCAACCAGCTGCCCGGATCCGCGTAAAGTGACTGCACAGATCACGCCTTTGCCTGCCTCGAAGAACGCCCGGTGACTCGAAATCCAGGACTCGGCCATCCCGTCTTCATAGGGATGCGGGATGGCAGAAGTCGTGTCGGCGACTCGAGGATCACCGGCAAGGGCCTGCACTGCGGCAGCATCGGCCAATGAAAAAGGCCGCAATTCGAGCCGTTGCGTTACCACGATCGGTTACCGCCCAACGTCATCCGCATCGAGGCCATCGGAGAGAGGAATCCCGTACTGACTTGCGAAGGCTACGACTTCAGCACGCAGGGAATCATCGAGGCGCCGGAGCACCTCGACTCGAATCTCGGCAGGCACGTTGCCGTAGTGCGCTTCTGCCATCGCCCCGGCAATGCACGCCAGAGTATCAGCATCGCCACCGAACGAAACAGCGTTTCGGACCGCATCCTCGAAATCTGTCGATCGAAGGAATGCCACTGCAGCCGCCGGGACCGTACCTTGGCACGTGACATCGAACTTCGCTTGCCTCTGCAGAACGCCAAGGTCGATTGTGCAGTCGTACCCGAAACGCTGAGACATCAGCGCGGCGATCTGGTCTTTCGTCTGGCCCTTCCGTGCAAGCAGTACCGCCGCAGCGACCGCTTGCGCGCCCTTGATCCCTTCCGGGTGGTTATGGGTAACTTCCGCGGTCTCGGCCGCCTTTCGCAACACGACATCGAGATCGTCAAACGCCCAGCCTACAGCTGAAACGCGCATCGCCGAGCCGTTTCCAAAGCTGTTGTAGGGCGCTGCGTCTTCACGAAATAGCCAGGCGCGAAACCGGCCGCCGTATCCGGCATCTGGGTAACGCCGCCCCCATCGGCGAATGGTGGTGCCGAACTCCGTGCCCTCACGAATCGCGCTTGCGACGGCAATGGTGAGTACTGTGTCATCCGTAAATCTCGAACCTGGCACGAAGAGTGGAAAGTTCTTCGCCTTCGGTGGCGCACCTTCATGCACGGACCCTATGACGTCTCCTGAAATCGCTCCGATCACGGACAGCCTCCGCAGGTCGTGCAGTCACCTAACGAGTCTGTAGAAA
The DNA here is from genome assembly GCA_964623655.1 of uncultured Wenzhouxiangella sp. Taxonomy (GTDB): domain Bacteria; phylum Pseudomonadota; class Gammaproteobacteria; order Xanthomonadales; family Wenzhouxiangellaceae; genus Wenzhouxiangella. Next base: position 804 of record CAZUTZ010000214.1, on the reverse strand, counting down.
AACTACGGGCACTGCTGCTTGGTCAAATGTTGCCCAAAAATCCGCGCTCCTGTGCGAATTCCAGAACGCTTTTCCATCTCCAGTTTCATTCGAGGGCGCTCTCCTCTCCAAAAATTTGGTCCAAAAGCAGCGCCGGAATTTTTTACAGTCTCAACGTTTGGGTCAAGCGGCCCCGCCACCGAAATCTTCCGGCTTTGCCGGAGCGGAGCTTACCCCGCGTCCGCTTGAGCATTTTGTTGGGCCGCGATGCCAGCATGGAGTTGAATGCCCAAGGCTCGAGTGACCTTTAGAATAGTTTCAAACTCGGGCGAGCGCTCACCGGATAGAGCTTTATATAGACTTTCTCGTGACAGGCCCGCATCCCGGGCAACTCGGCTCATGCCTTTCGCCCGAGCTATATCACCCAGGGCTTTAGCAATGAATGCCGCGTCGGCCTCTGGATCTTCAAAACATGCTTCCAGATACGCTTCGATTTCTTCGTCAGTGCGAAGATGCTCGGCTACGTCGAATTCAGAGGTTCGCGTCTTGCTCATGGCTGGTTACAACTCCTGAGCCAATGAAATGGCCCGCTTAATATCACGACTTTGGGACTTCTTGGTTCCTCCGGCCAGAAGAATCACCACCGAGTTTCCCTGGCAGGTCAGGTAGATCCGATACCCGGGGCCATAATCGACTCTAAGCTCGGAAACTCCGCTACCGATAGACTTCCAGTCACCAAAATTCCCAAGCGACAGTCGCCGAAGCCGGACGAGAATCCGAGCCTTGGCCCGAGCATCCCGCAAGCCATCCAACCAATCGGCAAAT
>CAZUTZ010000213.1:0-4604 GCA_964623655.1 uncultured Wenzhouxiangella sp. | reverse complement strand
GGCGGTCACGGGCCGCTCTACGACCTGGTCGACGATGCCGACAGCCTGGCCCTGATCAAAACCGCGGAGGCCGAGGGCAAAATCATTTCTGCGGTATGCCATGCCCCCGCAGTCTTTCTGCAAGCCGAGACGGCTGCCGGCCAGCCCTTACTGAAAGGTCGCCGGGTTACGGCTTTCAGCAACAGCGAGGAAGAAGCCGTTGGATTGACCGATACAGTTCCTTTTCTGCTGGAAGACGAACTGCAAAAGCATGGGGCCGATTACGATCGAGCCGAGGATTGGGCGTCGAACGTCGTGGTTGATGGCCGTTTGATTACCGGACAGAACCCGCAGTCATCGGCGGCCACGGCCCAAGCGGTACTGGCGGCCTTGAGGCACTGATGGCAAGGGTGTCGGATTGGGGGTGGTGCCGATGGCGCACCAGCGAAGGCCGGTGAAGAACCGCACAATGAAATAGCTCCGCCAGTCCGGTCGGCAGGTATCGATGATCTGGTTGACTTCGGTCAGAGAAAACGGCTCGACATCCGGCTTGGGAGTCCTGAGCGGCTTGATGCCAACCGTCGCGGACGGAAACTCGTAGCGCAGGCTGGCCTCATTCAGAATCTGTGACAGCCACAGCATCAGCGTGTTGATCCGGGCATTGCTGATCCGACGACCGCCACGGCCAGGCTTCTTGGCCAATTCGGCCCGAAACGCCAGAATGTCGGCCCGGCGGATCTCGCGCACCGGCTTGTTGCCAAACACCGGCAGCAGATGCTGGTCCAGCGCCCCGCGCACGCTCTCCTGATAACGCGGGCGCCAGCCGGGCTCGCACTCGGCAAACCATGTCTCGGCGAACTCGGCAAAAGGCGGTGTCTGCGGCTCCGGCGCCACTGCGGCGGGAGGGGCGACTATGCGATCGGGGGCAGGCGCCCTGCCCGTCTGCGGTGATGGAAAGCGCGCGGCACGTTTGGAGTTCGGGAAGGTCGCCCGGTAATCAAACGTGCCGAGGGCAATCTGCTCTTCGATCTGGGCGAGGAGTCTCTCGGCGGTTTTGCGATTCTTTGCGTTGTCCTCCAGACTCAGGGATTCGCGGCAACGCACTCCCTTTAACCTGAAGTCCAGATAGAGGCGACCGGTTTCAGGACGAGTCACGACCTTACCCATGAGCGCCCTCCTCTCCACTGTGATGCATCGCGATCGGGCAAGCCGCCAGAGAGTGTTTGGCATTATCCCGTTCAATGGTTTCCCATACGTAAAGGATTTTTCGCTGACCAAACGGCCGCAGATAATGCAGTCCTTCGATGAGAACCTTGTCTTTCAGCTGAGAGCGAATCGTTCGCGGGTCATAGTGAATCCGCTGGGACAGTTGCTCGGTCGTCAGGTAAGTCTTTTTCACGCCAACCTCCAATTCCAGTCGTGGGCCGAATGATCCATATATGGTGCAATCATCCCTAATACCGAGTTCCGATTGGACCTGCGCGGATTCAGGAACAGCGATATGGCTCGACCCTGACCGGCCTTCTTCAGGGGTTGACGCAGCGTTCAAGAAGCGGCGCAATGCATAGCGGGTTTTAGGCCGCCAGAAACCTCATCTGGTCGTGCAAGGGCGGGCAGGATCGATTCAGCTGCGCGTCTGGCGGAGCGCTTTCTCAGAGCGACGAAACTCTGGCCGTGAGGCACGAAGGAACGGCTCGTGCAGCCAGGAAACCATCCTCAAAGCAATGAAGCCTGGCAGAGGAATGACCGTGCTAGACCGATGCCGTAAAACCAATTCCGCGCGATTGGCTCGCTTCGGGCTTGTGGCGTGTCTCCCGCTCCAGCAAGTCGGCCAGTTCCTGACCTGACTTCAGCGCGGGGCGAATGGTCAGTCTCCGCGCAAGCATGGCGAAGTCACCGGGCGTCAGGCACTCCATGCGATCGAGGCGCTGACGCAGCTTGCGGGCTTGCGCCCCCGCGACCCGCAAACTCGCATGACGGGCAAGGTCCAGAAAAAGACGCCAGCGCTGATCCGGCTTCAACCAATCGAAGTGAATCTTGAAATCAAGGCGGCGCATGACCGCAGGATCGAGGCGATCCATCAGGTTGGTACTCGCGACGAACAGTCCGCAGAAATTCTCGAGCCCCTTGAGGAGTTCATTGACCTTGTTGACTTCCCAGTTCTGCTGGGCCCGGGCGCGGTCGGCGATCAGGCTGTCGGCTTCATCGAGCAGCAGAAGGGTATCGGGACGATCACTGTCATCGAACATCCGGCGAATGTTCTGCTCGGAACCACCCACGTAACGATCCAGAAGGTCGGACGCACGGTACTCTGCAAGCTTCAAACCGCAGGACTCGGCAAGGTGCCGAACGAACCTGGTCTTCCCGGTTCCAGGTGGACCGTACAGGCACAGACGCGCTTGAGGGCTACTCTTCAAGGCATCAAGCAGCGCGCTCAGATCCTCATCCGCATTGATCATGTCGAGTCGGTACGGCAACTCGAACTTTTTCAAGTGGATGTCCCCCTGTCGGTCCGGCTCCAGTCCCAGATTAACTTCAAGCACCTTGCGAACCAGCATCCCGTGATCATCTGCATTCTTGTCCGCTATAAGAGAAGCGACCTTGTCCGCCTGGGCGATTCTGGCAGGGGTGACTCTTTGCTGCCGTGACAGCCTTTCAACCCATTCCGACTCGGTGCTCGAGCACTTCAGTACTTTCTGAAGCATTTCCTTTCGGGTCTGTGCTGGCAATCGACCAAAGCGGATGTGCAGATCCATGCGCCGCAGGATGGCAGGCTCGATCAGGTCCCCGTGATTGACGATCCAGATGACCGGCACATCCAGATTTTCGAGATAGTGAATCAGGGCGGCTTTCGAGGCGCTCGCTCCCCGCCGGTGATATCCAGGCTCTCCCCCAAGCAGTGCATCTGCTTCATCGAAGATGACCAGAGAATTCCTGTTGCGCTCGACCAGACGTTGGCAGATCCGGAGAAATGCCAGCCGCTCCCCCGGCAGCGCAGCGTTGCCATCGGCATCCAGTTCATTGACCTCCCAGGCATCAAACTTCAGCTCGCTGGCAAGCAAACGAACCAGCTCGGTTTTCCCGACACCGGGCGGACCGTCCAGCAGGATCGTGGCAGGACGAATTCGCTCACGGCGAACCCCTTTCAGATAGCGCACCAGAAGGTCTCGCTCTGCCACCATGTGATCGAAGTCCGATAACCGCAAATGGGACTTTCGACACGCACGGGCGGTCTGGCGCAGCAGCTGCTGCAGATTGAAATCAGTTTGGGTGAGCAGGCGCATCAGACTGCTGTTCGTGTCCAGCACCATGTTGAGCGGCATGCAGCGCCCACCTTCACTGATCTCCACCAAACCTGCAGCATGAATCATGGAGGAGGGCTTGAGAATCCGTTGCATTTCTTCATGACTGATACCCAGAACCGTCGATAGGCGCCAGGTGATCCGGTGCATATCGCTCTGGCCTATCGCAAGATCGACCACATGCTCGAACCAGGACAGCGACTGATAAAGCAACAGGAAGGCAAGCAGATCCTGCTCCCCATCCGACAAGCGCAGTCCACGCCCCAGAATGGACAGGTTTTGCGCAAGCACACCGCTGACTGCAGCGCTCTGGAGTTCATGCTTTTCGAGCAATGAACGATAGTGACCAATGAGCGACAAGGGCTCATCGATTTCATTGGGAACGTCCAATAACGGAGCTGTATCATCGACAAAACGCTGGGTGGCAAAATCACTGTCCCACACCACGCCGAGCTCGCAGAGAATGCGCAGCGTCCAGAGCCGAAGTTTCGGCTCATATCCGACGAAGACCGGATTGATCCAGGCCTTTTTTGTCTCTTCAGTATTGGCGTCAAAGATGGCAGACGTCATGGGAATCGCTTGAGAGTGTCTTATATGCATGGTTCGTCATCATCAAATATCAGATCGAGGTTCAGGGTTACGCCGCCCAGCGGCCGTGTCTCGGCAGCCGCCATGACGGGGGCTTGCCGGAGCCTGGGCAAAGTATCCATGCGGCCACGACACGCAGTGTCGGAAGCCGAGACCTGAAAGTGATGAAGAACCGGAATCGCGATGCGGCAAGGCTCGCACGCGATATTCCGACCCGCAGTGCAGGGTTTTCAGCGAGGCAGCTGAATGTCGCTGGACAGATTCGGAATTGGCCTCAGCTCAGGCTTGAGCAGGTTGCAGAGGCTATCCGAATTCAAACGCTTCCAGCCGGGCCGATCACCGTCAACGGCTTCCTTGTCCAACCAGAGAACCTCGGCGGACTGCCGGAGACAATAGTGGATTTGTCGATCGGTGAAAACGAGCCCGACTCGTTCCAGCCGCCGGCGAAGCTCCGGCACTGACAGACCAGGCTCGTCGTCTTCCCAGGGAAGCAGGTCATGTAGCAGGAAGGCCAGCATCACCTGCTCGACATGCCTTGGCACCCCCAGTCTCTCGATCAGTTGCTGATCGAAGCCCGAGCGCTTGCAGTCAGTCCTTCGATTGTCATGATTCATTGGCAATTCCTCCTTGTGGTTTGCGTGATCGGCGGCGGTCTCGAATATCAATCCTCGAAGATGCAGCAAATGTCGCTGGGCCAATCCGGCACGTCGACAGTGCATCCGTTTTCCGAGAGAT
>CAZUTZ010000212.1:0-4643 GCA_964623655.1 uncultured Wenzhouxiangella sp. | reverse complement strand
AGATCGCTTTCGACCTGCTCTGCTCCATCCAGCCAATGCTCGGGTTGCCGCAGAGGCCGCAGGAAGGGCCCAAGACCCAGGCGCCGTGTGCACTTCCACAAACCGGCTTGTCCGTCCGCGCCGACACACTCAACCGGAAACACCTTGCTCAGTTCGGAAAGGTCGCGCTGCAGCGTGCGCTTGCAGACATCGAAACCGTCCCTCCTCAGCCGGAAATGAAGCGCACTGATACTGATCCCCTGGTGTCCTCGCGAGTAAGGCAGGACTTCCAGGATTTTGCAGATTCGACCGATGGCATTAAACTCTTCCACGTTCACCCCCGTGCATGGCATGAGGTCATCCGGCGAATTCCGGATTGACCTGATCACGGCGGAAAAGGTACCCGACGACGGGCGATCCTGTCAAGAGAAAAATGCTTGTAAGTGCATGAAAAAACTGGCTTTTATGGCCTCGAAATCGCTTGACAAGAGGGAAAGTACGCGCTAAAGATCACCATACGCATGTATCGGAAATTACTCCGGAAAAGTCCCCTGCCACAAACGATTTTCGAACAGGGACGTTGCGGTCTTTATTGATCAAGGTGCCGGCAATCGAAGCAGCTCGCCCCACCCACAAGGCTGCTGCCCATCGGCTGTGAGACACCAAAGCACCGGCCAGCGCGCCGGCTTTCCCGAAATATCGGCAAAGCCGTCGGTCAGAAACACCATCGCCGGTGGCGAGTCGGCTGCCAGCAACTCAAATACCGGCATCAAGTCGGTGCCACCACCACCACCCAGATCAATTTCCCGGGGCAGCGGCCTCTCATCGCTGAAGGTCTGGTCGTAATGCACCCGAACATCGCAGCCGATCACCCGAACCTCGTGGCGACCATGACTGGCCAGAATCCCGCGGAGTTCGGTCAGAAACGCTCTGCGGTCGGCCAGCGTGCTGCCGGAAGTATCGATGGCGACGGCCAGACGCAAGCGCTCACCACCCCTGCCAGGCAGAATCAGGCCTTGTCCGACATGACGCCGGTTGGGTGGCGTCCAGCGATAACGATCGCTCCTGATGCGCTCGACAAAACGTCGGAGGAGTTCCTGCCAGGGCAAGCTCGGGTGGCCATGAATCGCCAGCAGTTCCTTCAACCATCCCGGCTGGGAGCCTGGCTGTCGATAAACCTGCTGGGCCGCGGCGTGCACACGGCGCGGCCAATCCCGCCAGATTCGACCATCAACCGAGGGCGCATAGTCGGGGTCGATCGGCAAGCCGTCCAGACAAGCTGTCCCACCCAGTCCATCCTCTGCGCGAGATGCCGACTGCAACTCGGAATCCGCAACATTCTCGGGCTGAGCCGGCATCGCACCTGGATCATGCAGATCTGCCCCGGGACCACGATCCGGAAGATGCTCGGGCAACAGTTCATAAACCCTCTCCGCGTTGGCATCCGCAAGCCTGGGAAACAGAATCCCGCCCTCGGGCATCGTCATGCCCTGCTTTACAAGGATGTGGTTCACTTCGTGGTCGATTGCCACGTTCCAACGCTCGGCCTCACGCGTCCCACGGCGGGCGAAGTGCAGTGCAGCGCAGTGCCAGACCTCGTGAGCCATGATGAACAGGCGTTCCTGCAGCTTCAATTCCTGCATGAACGGCACGCTGAAATACAAGTCACGGCCATCGGTGGCCGCAGTGGTCATGCGTGCGTCAATCACGGGCTTGAGGTCCATCCGCATCGCAAGGGCGGCGATGAACGGCTGCTGGACCAGCAAGCGGACGCGATCCTGTTCGAGCAGGCGCAGCATCTGTTTTTTCTGCTGCTGCTCTCCCTCAGTCAGTCCCCGGCATTCAATCGGACACTCGGCCGCTGCGCTCATGCGGCCACCTCATTGCGGTGACGACTGAATGCCTGACCATGACGCTCAGTCCAGCGCTCGTAGAGCGGATGCTCGACCAGCAGCCCCAGCCCCTGGGCTTGCCGGCTGCCGGACCAGAGGGCGTCGATCATCGCCATTGCGGCGAAATCGGAGGTCATTTGCAGACCGATGCGGAGGAAACCATCAACACGATTCGCGAGTTCCTTTTCCGGGCCGGTCCAGAGGTGATGAACGAGCGCCGCACACAGGGCGTAGCGCTGGTCGGCTCGCCTGGGCATCCTGAATGAATCCGGCTTGAGCAGCAGCTTTCTTGCGTCCGGCAGCTTGTCTGCCCATTCAATGAAAGCCGCCAGCTCGCGACCCGCGCCAGGCCCCACGAGGCCGCCCAGCATCAATTCCAGCAAACGCTCCTCCAGCGCGCCCTGGTGCAGCACCTCGCTTGCACGTTCCCAGCTGCGCGCACTCGGCCAGCCACGCTCGAGATCGCCTTCCATGTCGTGAAAGCACTCCGGGCGAAAACGCAGGAAACCGATGACCTGCGGGTGGATGCCAGCCGAACCTGCCCACTGCAGCCAGTCCTCCAGCCGCGGCTGGATTTCGAGGTGGCAAAAGCGGTTCGCCAAAGCCGAAGACATGGTTGTCACCACTGCCTGGTCGCTGCCACGATTGCCCGCACCGACCATCAGCCAGCCTGGCGGTACCTCATACAGGGTACCGAGCCGACGATCCAGGATCATTTCGTAAACCGCCACTTGCAGGCTGCGGTCGACGGCCGTCAATTCATCGAACAGGATGATGCCGCGGCTGCCCGGATCACGCGGCCACTGGCTGGACAACAGCCAGTCGACCATGCCTTCGCGCGGCACCGGCAGACCACGGATATCCACCGGGTCCATCTGGGCCAGACGCACGTCGATGAAGCCGATCCCGAGTTGCTCGCACATGCCACGAACGATACTGCTCTTCCCGACGCCAGGCGCGCCCCACAGCATCATGGGGGCGATCTGCCGGGTCCGTTCGGGCTGCGCCCACAGCCAGTTCAGCTGATGCTCCAGCAGACTGCGCGCTTCCGCTGGTGTTGCCGCCAGACGGGTCACCTCACTCAGGTTCTTGCTCACTGCGCTGCTCTCTCTCATGCCAGGGACTCCTCTCTCTTGAATTCGACTCGCTGCCCGCCCGCCGGATGTATCCCGCCTGCAAGGGGCGACAGCAGACACTCCATGGCGCGACGGCGAGCCTGCTCCGAAAGGCGCTTGTCGCTCTCCAGGCAACGCGCAACCAGACGCCGCCCCTGCGGCCAGCCATGCCGGTGCAGGGCAATCGCGCACTCCAGCTGCTTGCTCACCGGCAGCACCTCTTTGGCCAGCACAATGAACTGGTCGATCAAGGTGCCGTGACCCAGCTGAGCCAGCTCGTCAGGCATGGACTCGAGGATTTCTGCCTCACGGCGCGGTAACGACCATTCATCGCCATGCCAGCGGGGGTCTCGACGACGGTCAGCCGATGCGCGGCGACGAAGAGAATCCACTCCCCGAGTCGCGCATCGCACAAGCACCGCCCGGGCTCGCGTTCCGGCCTTCTGCCGACCCGCAGCCTGAATCAGTGAGCGCAGCTGGGAGGGATGCTCGAGCTCACCCAGGCGCCTGGCGAACGGCCGGGTCTCACCAAGGTGGCAACACTCCGCAAACAGATCCAGGTCCGCATCCGGCAGACCGCTGCGACGGCACCAGGAGCCGCAGTCATCGGACCAATCCGGGCAGGCCGCCTCGATCATGGCCCTGGGCGTCGCCGGACAATCAATCTCAAGACGCATCATCTGGATCGCACAGCGGAGCACCCACAGCGCGTCGAGTGCCGTGGTGCCCAGACGGGCCAGGCGAACCAGCAGTTCGAGAGCGTCGACATGCAAGCGGCCCAGCAGATTGGCCTGATTGACGGGCGGCAGGATTGCCAGATCTTCAACCCAGGCGCGGAAAACATCCGGACCCAGAGACTCCGGTTGCATGACGGCAGATTCGAGCATCCCTGGGGAGCCAGCCAGCCAGAGCAGCCGGGTTGCCGGGCAACTGGCCGGGGAGGCGGTTGCGTCCAGACGCCATAGAACAGCGTGATAATCGACGCCGCGCCGGAGGTCCTTGATCTGCAGGCCTCGCTCGGACTGATCCGTACGCACATGGCGGACAATGCCCGGGAACGGATGCACGGCATCGCCGGACTGCAAGATCAGACCGACACTGTCCCCCAGCACATGCGCTTCGTAGTCATCCGGGCTGGCAGCACCATAGCCGCGCTCGATCAGGCAGCCCCTGACCGGCCCATGAAATCGCAGGTCCGGCAACTCGCCACGAGGGAGGCGCAGGTGCAGAAAGGCCCCGCATTTCGGCAGCAGGACCAGATCAGGCCGGGTCGATGGCCCGAGCAGAAGATCGAGCGGCCCCGGATGTTCCGACAGATCCAGCGTGCCCAGTTCAGGGCTGTCCTCGATATGCAGCATCTGCCGGCTGGCAGCTGGCCCCAGCTCGCTTAGAGTCACGTCTCCGACCAAGCCCTTCAGCCTCACCCAGCGCTCGTCACTCATCAAACAATTCCTCAGGCATCGGCAGGCCATCGGTCGTGACCGATGAATCCTCATGCTGGCTTAGCCACCACTCCACGTAATGCCGGTTGCAGCAGAACCCTAGCGTGCCATCGGCGGTTGCGATTTCGATCCCCTCGCGCTCCTCACGGCCGCAGACGAAGCAGGTCACCGGCACGCCCGTGCGCGGTTCCTGCGCGCCGTTCCAGGGGATGCGC
>CAZUTZ010000211.1:0-4683 GCA_964623655.1 uncultured Wenzhouxiangella sp. | reverse complement strand
ATGAAGGCATCATCCTGATCGCGGCCACCAACCGACCCGACATCCTCGACCCGGCGCTGCTGCGGCCTGGGCGCTTCGACCGCCAGGTCGTCGTTCCCTTGCCTGACCTCAAGGGCCGCGAGCAGATCCTGAAGGTGCACATGCGGAAAGTGCCGCTGGGCGACAACGTGGATGCCCGAGTGGTGGCTCGCGGCACACCGGGATTCTCCGGCGCCGATCTGGCCAACCTGGTCAACGAGGCGGCGTTGTTCGCCGCCCGGCAGGATTCGAAAACCGTGCGCCAGGATCATTTCGAGCAGGCCAAGGACAAGATCATGATGGGCGCCGAGCGCAAGTCGATGGTCATGTCCGAGGAAGACAAGCTGTTGACGGCTTATCACGAGGCCGGTCACGCCATCGTCGGTCGCATCGTGCCCGAGCATGACCCGGTCTACAAGGTCACCATCATCCCCCGCGGCCGGGCGCTGGGCGTGACCATGTTCCTGCCCGAGGAAGACAAGTACTCCATGACGCGCAAGCAGCTGAATTCCCAGTTGGCCAGCCTGTTCGGCGGGCGCGTGGCCGAAGAGCTGATCTACGGCATGGATAACGTCACCACCGGCGCTTCCAACGACATCGAACGAGCTTCCCAGCTGGCGCGCAACATGGTGACCAAGTGGGGTCTGTCGGACACCATGGGTCCATTGGCCTACGGCGAGAACGAAGACGAGGTGTTCCTCGGTCGCTCGGTGACGCAGCACAAGCACATTTCCGACGAAACCCATCGCCAGCTCGACAAGGAAGTTCGTCGCATCATCGATCAGGCCTACGACACGGCCCGCCAGATCCTTGAGGACAACCGCGAAAAGCTGGAAATCATGGCTCAGGCCCTGATGCGGTACGAAACCATCGACGTCAAGCAGATCAACCAGATCATGGAAGGGCGTGAGCCGGATCCGCCGGAGGGCTGGGACGACGGCACGCCGCCTCCGCAGCCGTTCAATGGCGGTGACAGCGGCAGCGAGGAACCGCCCGGTCAACCCGCTCCGGGCTGATTGTCCAGTCGGGGCGGACTGAGGTCTTGAACCAATCGCAAACGCCGGCCGCTTGGCCGGCGTTTGCGTTGCAGGAGCGGCAATGCCTGGTTTCCTGCAGCCGGAGGCTAGTGGGCCATGCGGCTAATTAGGTAACGCTCAGCCGCATGGCCCACTAGGTCCCTGAGCCGTGTTCGATTACAACGGGATAGAATGGCGGATTGCTGATTGCTTTTTTGAAGGCTGCGATGCCGTTCAGTATCGAACCGAATGCGACCGCGCTGGTGAGTGCGTGATGAACCTGGATCTGATCGACGCCGTGCGCGCCCGCGGGCTTGATTCGCCCCCCATGGTCATGGGCGTGGTCAACGTCACGCCGGACTCCTTTTCCGACGGCGGTCTGTTTGCCGACGCGGCCCGAGCCGTGGCCCATGCGCTCAGGCTCCGCGACCAGGGTGCCGATATCCTCGATATCGGCGGCGAGTCGACCCGTCCCGGCGCCCAGCCGGTCAGCGAAGCCGAAGAGCTTGAGCGTGTCATCCCGGTCATCGAGGGGATTCGGGCATCTTCTCCGACGCCGATCTCCATCGACACCAGCAAGCCGGCTGTGATGCGGGCCGCGGTTGATGCCGGTGCCGACATGATCAACGATGTCTGCGCGCTGCGAACGCCCGAGGCCATGGCGACCGCCGCCGAGCTGGGCGTGCCGGTTTGTCTGATGCACATGCAGGGCGAGCCGCGCACCATGCAGCGCGCGCCGCGCTATGGTGATGTTGTCGAAGACATCCTGGATTTTTTCCAGGCCCGAATCAGCGCCTGCGTCGAGGCGGGTCTGGCGCGCGAGCAGCTGGTGCTGGATCCGGGTTTTGGCTTCGGGAAATCCCTGGCCCACAATCTGGAGTTGCTGGCCGGCCTTGATCGTTTCGCCACGCTCGGATTGCCGGTGCTGGCCGGGCTGTCGCGCAAGTCCATGCTGGGGGCGATCACCGGTCGAGAGCGCGCCGATGAGCGCGTCGCCGCCTCGCTGGCGGCTGCCCTGCTGGCTGCGGATCGAGGCGCGGTCATCCTGCGCGTGCATGATGTGGGTGAGACGGTCGACGCCCTGAAGGTCCGCCAGGCGCTGCGGGACGTCGAAACAACAGGGAGGAATGAATGAAGTATTTCGGAACAGACGGGATTCGCGGGCGGGTTGGCGAGCCCCCGATCACGGTCGATTTCGTGCTCAAGCTCGGCTGGGCGGCTGGAACCGTGCTCAGCCGACGCAGCGAGGAAGACTGCGCCGTGGTGATCGGCAAGGACACGCGGATTTCCGGCTATCTGTTCGAGTCGGCGCTGGAAGCCGGATTCGCCGCCGCCGGCGTGGACGTGCTGCTGCTGGGCCCGATGCCGACTCCGGCCATTGCCCATTTGACCCGCAGTCTGGGTGCGGCGGCGGGCATCGTGATTTCCGCCTCGCACAACCCTTATGAGGACAACGGAATCAAGTTCTTTTCCGGTGAGGGTCTCAAGCTGGATGATCAGGTCCAGGCCGAGATCGAGCATGCTCTCGATCAGCCGCTGGAGCAGGTTCTGCCGCATCGGCTGGGCAAGGCTTCGCGCATTGATGATGCGGTCGGACGCTACATCGAGTACTGCAAGGGTACGGTGACCTGGGGGACGCGCTTTGACGGGCTGAAAATCGTGCTCGACTGCGCCAATGGCGCCACTTATCGCATTGCGCCGGCCGTGTTCCGCGAACTTGGCGCCGAGGTGGTCGCCATCCACGACCGCCCCGACGGTATCAATATCAACCGACACTGCGGTTCCACCCATCCGCAAAGTCTCGTTGAGGCCGTGCGGGCCGAGCGCGCCGACATGGGGATTGCTTTTGATGGTGACGGCGATCGGGTCTTGCTGGTGGACCACGAGGGTCAGGTGATCGACGGCGATCAGATTCTCTACCTGTTGGCCACCGCCCATCGCGCCACCGGACGATTGTCGGGGGGCGTGGTCGGCACCGTGATGAGCAACTTCGGTCTGGAAGAAGCTTTCCAGCAGCTGGGTATCCCGTTCCAGCGCAGCAAGGTCGGCGATCGCCACGTCCATGAACTGCTGGTGCGCAACGGCTGGGTGCTGGGTGGCGAGACCTCGGGGCATATCCTGTGCCTGGATCGGGCTTCGACCGGTTGCGGCATCGTCAGCGCGCTGCAGGTCGTCGAAGTCGTGGCAGCCGGCCGCCAGTCGCTTGCCGCGCTGGTTTCGGGCTTGAGCAAATATCCGCAGGTCATGGTCAACGTGCCCGTCAGAGGCAGTGCGCGCGAGGTGCTGGACAGCGATCCGGCGGTGGCCCGCGCGCTGGCCGAGGCCGAAGCGCGGCTGGCCGGCAAGGGACGGGTCATCCTGCGGCCCTCGGGCACCGAGCCGGTGGTGCGGGTGACCGTGGAAGGGCGCGATCAGGAAAAGGTAAAAGCGATTGCCGATGGCCTGGCCGAAGTCGTCGCCGGGGCGGTGACCTCGTGACACAGACCGCTGAAATCCCTGTTTTGTCGCTGTCGGAGTTTGACGGCGTAAAAGGGAATTTCACGGATCATATCGGCCGCGCCTGGCGCGAGTTCGGTTTTGTTGGCGTTCGCGATCACGGCATTGCCGACGACACCATCGCTGCCGGTTACGCCGTCTTCCGGCGCTTTTTTGCCCTGCCGGACAAGGTCAAGCAGCACTATCGCCTGCCCGGGCAGGGTGGAGCGCGAGGCTATACCGGGTTCGGGGTCGAGCAGGCGAAGGATCACACGGTGCCTGACCTCAAGGAGTTCTGGCATATCGGACGGGAATTCGACGGCGAAGGCCCCTTTCCGGACATCCTGCTGCCCAACGTCTGGCCCGATGAGCTGCCTGAATTTCGCGCAGCCGCGCTTGAGCTGTACCGATCGCTGGACAAGCTCGGTGCACACTTGCTGTCGGCGATCGCGCTGGATCTGGGGCTGGAGCGCGACTGGTTCGCGGACAAGATTCACAACGGCAACTCGATCCTGCGCGCCATTCATTATCCGCCGATCGCCGATGCACCCGAGGGGGCAGTGAGAGCGGCCCGGCACGAAGATATCAATCTGATCACCCTGCTGATCGGCTCGAAAGAGCAGGGGCTGGAGATTCTGACTCGTGATGGGCGCTGGGTGCCGGTCTCGACCCTGCCCGGCACCATCGTGGTCAACGTCGGCGACATGCTGCAGCGTCTGACCAACCACGTCTACGCCTCGACCACCCATCGCGTGGTCAACCCGCCGGGCGAAGCGGCCCGCCAGCCGCGCTATTCAGTTCCCTTCTTTCTGCACCCGAATCCCGACTTCGTCATCGAAACCCTGCCGCAGTGCGTTTCCGACGAGCGGCCGAACCGCTATCCCAAGCCGATCACCGCGCACGGCTATCTGCTGCAGCGGCTGCGCGAAATCGGGCTGCTGGATTGACTCCCTTGCCTGACGACGAGTCCGAGCGCTGCGCGGTAGCGAGTGTTGCTCCATGAGCCGGCTGGTGCTGTCGGTCAGCTGTGGGGACCGGAAAGGCCTGATCACCCGCATCACCGAGCTGATCTTTCAGCACGGCGGCAACATCATCGAAAACGGTGAATTCGTCGACCTGTACGACGCGCGCTTCTACCTGCGCGCCGTGATCGACGAGCTTCGGCAGGTCGACT
>CAZUTZ010000210.1:0-4691 GCA_964623655.1 uncultured Wenzhouxiangella sp. | reverse complement strand
CAGGTGCCAGTCACTGCGACGGGTGCTGACCTCGAGTCCGTGGTCGGCCAGGCTTCGGGCCAGCGCGGCAGCCGCATCCGGACCCAGCGCGGCGCCCAGACCCTTGTCGCGGCGTTGGTGCTGGTTGAACAGCTCGCGCAGGTAAGCGTCGTCATCGTCGTCGATCACGTTCTCTTCCGGATCGATCAGCTCCCATCGGCCGTCAACGCTCAGGACGAACAGGCAGGCGATGCGGGCGGCTGCGCAGGCCGCGCTCAGGCGCTCGATCCACTCAAGCGAAACCAGGTCGAAAAAAGCGGCCGCCGTCACCAGGTCGGTTTCGGCAAGCCAGGGGAATTCGGAGTCGGACAAATCAGCCTCGAGCGCGTGCACCTGCACGGTCGGGCCGCCGGGCGATTGCAGCGGCTGCGCCGTGGCGCGGGCGAGCAGGTCGGCGTCGCGGTCGATCAGGGTCCAGGCCTGAGCCTGGGTCAGCCGTGGCGCCAGCCAGCGCAGGTTGTTGCCGGCACCGGCGCCCAGATCGATAATCTTCAAGACGCCGTCACTGGCCGCACGGGCGTCAAGGAAAGCAGCCAGCTCGGAGAACAGGGACTCGGAGCGCGCGGCGTGGTCGGCCGGCTCGCGCAAAGTCAGCCAGTCGGCGGCAAACTCGTGATGGTTGGTCATTCCGAGCCTCCGGTCCGATCGACGATATCGGCAAAGCGCCGGGCGCTGTCGGCCCAGCCGGCCAGCGCGGCGCGTTCCTCGGCCGCACCTTGAGTGAGCGCTCGCCGCAGCGGCGGATCGCTCAGCCAGCGCAGCAAAGCCGAGCGCAGGTGGTCAACGTTGTTGGGCGCGACCTTGAGACCGGCGCGATCAGGCAAGGTATCGGCGAGGGCGCCGCCGGTGGTGCTGATCACCGGCAGTCCGCGTGCCAGCGCCTCGGTAACGACCATGCCGTAACCCTCGTAGTGCGAGGGCAGCACGCAGACCGTGGCCCAGTCATAGTCGGCTGCCAGCTGCGCTTCGTCGCGCTCGCCGGTCAGCTCGACTTGATCGTCCAAAGCCAGGCGCTGAAGCTGCGCTCTCAGTCCTGCGGCAAAGGCCGGGTTGCGCTGGTCCGAGCCGCTCAGGCGGCAGCGCCAGCCGCTGCGCGTCACCCCGCCCAGAGCGTTCAGCAGCACGTCCTGGCCCTTGCGCGGCGTCAGGCTGGCCACGCAAAGCAGTCGCTCATGATCCGGTTCGGGCGCGTTGTCCAGCCGTGCCTTGACCGCCGGCGCCAGCGCGGCGGTTTCCACGCCGGGTTCGACCACAAAAGGACGCTGCTCGCTCAAGCCGAGCTCGACCAGGCGCCGCGCGGTGAAGGCGCTGGTGACAACGATGCGCTGACACAGCGCCAGCGCCCGGCGCTCGCGGTCGAGCAGCAGCGCCTGGTCGGCGGCCGACAAGCCGGTTTCATCGGCCAGCGGATGGTGGACCAGTGCGCTCAGGTCCAGGCGCTCGGCGTGCCGGGCAACCGCGTCCGGAACCGCACCCAGCGCCAGGCCGTCGATGACCACTTTTGACCCATCGGGCAGCGCGGCGAGTGCGGCGTCCATCGACTCATCAGCCATGGCGTCGGCCAGCGGAAATTCGCCGTCGAGACCGACCACTCCTACGGTCAGACCGAGGCGCCTGAGTTCTTCGGCGACCCGGCGGTCGTAGACGTAGCCGCCGGTGCGCTGGTCGGGATCGCCGGGAACGATCAGGGTCAGCGACTGGTTCAAAGCGCGCCCTGGTAGCTGGCCCAGGCCAGGTGCGATTCCTTGAGACTGACCTTGAGCCCGGACAAGCCGGACGCGGCCGGCCCCAGCCGCCCGTCCCTGACGGCCTCGGCCAGGCGGTCGAAGATCACCCGGGCCATGAACTCCGTGGTGGTGTTGCGGCCGCTGAAGGCGTCGATCTCGTCCAGGTTGCGGTAGTTGTATTCGGCCAGGATTCCGTTCAGGACCTGGCCGGCCAGGCCGATATCGACGATCAGGTCATCGTCGTCCAGTTCCTGCCGGCGGAAAGTGGCGTCGACCACGTAGGTCGCGCCGTGCATTTTTTGCGCCGGACCGAAAATCTCGCCGCGGAAGCTGTGGGCGATCATGAAATGGTCGCGCACGGTCAGTTCGTACATTGCTCAACTCCTGTTTGGGAAATCTGGAAATTGTTTTTAACCACAGATGAACGCAGATGAACGCAGATTGAAATCAGTCAAAGGTTTTTTTGTTTTCATCCGCGTTTATCTGCGTTCATCTGCGGTTCCAAAGCCTTTCAATCTTGGCCGTAGACGACGCGATGACAAAGCACTTCGCCGCTGCTTTCGGCCAGGCGCGGCATTAGTTCGGGCAGTTCCTCGAAGCGGCTTTCGCCGCTGATCAGGCAATCGAGCGCCGAGTCACACAGCAACTCCAGCGCTTTGCTCAAACGACGCCGGTAGGTCCAGCGCGCGCGCCGATCAGCCGGCAACTGACCGACCTGGCTGGAAATCAGCTTCAGGCGGCGGGCGTGGAAATCCTCGCCCAGCGGCACGCCGGGCGCGGCGTCGCCGAACCAGCTGGCCTCGACCACGCGCGCCTCCATGCCGGCGCAGGCCAGCGCCGTGCTTAAACCTGCGGCACTGGCGCTGGTATGAATGACCACGTCCTGTTCCTGTGGCGCCCGGTCCGGTACGGCGAAATCAACGCCCAGCTGATCTGCGATCCCGGCGCGGGTCGGCTGCAGGTCGACCAGCGTGACTTCAGTGCCGGCGATTTGCCCGGCCAGCCAGGCGATCAGGCAACCGACGACGCCGGCGCCGATCACGCAGACCCGATCACCGGGGCCAATGCGGGCATCCCAGACCACGTTCAGCGCGGTCTCCGTATTGGCCGCGAGCACCGCGCGTTCAGGTTCCAGTCCGTCAGGCAGCGCAACCACGGCATCGGCTGGCACCACATAGCGATCCTGATGCGGATAAAGGCAGAATACAGTGCGACCGCGCAGTTCCGTGGGGCCCTGCTCGACCTCGCCCACGCTGGCGTAGCCGTATTTCACCGGCGCGGGAAAATCACCGACCTGGAACGGCGCGCGCATGGCCTGATGCTGGCTGGAAGGCACGCGTCCGCCGAAGACCAGCGACTCTGTGCCGCGGCTGATGCCGCTGTAGCGCGTGCGTACCAGCACCTGGCCAGCTTGCGGAGCGGTCAGCTGCTCCTCGCGCAGCTCGCCGCGTCCCGGGGCTTCAACCCAGAAACTGCGCGCGCTGACGCCCTTTTTTCCTTTTTTGTTCATCATCCGATGATCGCCTGATTGCAGAGATGCGCGGGTGATTGTGCCGTAGCATGACCGCTCTTGACGCGCCGTAAGCGCGCCGATGGCATGGTGTAGGTGTGGAACAGGTGCGACCCAATGTTATATCCGGACCGGCCGATCGCGGCGAAGCGTTGGCCATGTGGCTGTGGCCGGCTTTGTTGCCTTTGGCCAGTGCCGCACTGTTGCTCACGCTCGGCGCGGATCGCCCTGCCGTTTTCGCAGGCCTTGGGCTTTACGCCTTGATCAGCTCGGGGCTGGCGTTCCTGCGCAGGCGCCTGGCGGCGCCATTTGGTTGGGCCAGTCAGG
Source organism: uncultured Wenzhouxiangella sp. (assembly GCA_964623655.1). Classification (GTDB taxonomy): domain Bacteria; phylum Pseudomonadota; class Gammaproteobacteria; order Xanthomonadales; family Wenzhouxiangellaceae; genus Wenzhouxiangella. The sequence goes on along the minus strand of CAZUTZ010000210.1, from coordinate 1,088 downwards.
TCACCCTGGCGCGCAGCGGACTGGTTGCGCTGCTTACCGGCGCACTGCTTGATCCTGCTCTCTACCAGGAGCTTGCGTGGTGGCTGTCGGGTCTGGCCCTGGTCGCTCTGATCCTGGACGGCGTGGACGGCTGGCTGGCCCGCAGCCTGAACGAAATCAGCGATTTCGGCGGTCGTTTCGACATGGAAGTCGACGCTGCACTGATTCTGGTGCTCTGTCTGGGCCTGGTGGTGGCGGATAAAGCGGGTGTCTGGGTGCTGGCGATCGGCCTGATGCGCTATGCGTTTGTAGCTGCCGCCTGGTCCCAGTCCTGGCTGGCCGCGCCGCTGCCGCCCAGCTTTCGTCGCAAGCTGGTTTGCGTGTGGCAGGTTGCCGCGTTGATGATCTGCCTGACGCCGATCGTCTCACCCGCGCTGGCGGCGCCGATTCTGGCCTCCGCGCTTGTGCTGCTGACCTGGTCGTTCTCGGTCGACCTGGCGTGGCTGAGGCGTCAGGCCACCCTGACTTATTCAAATTGTTGAGAAATCGTCATGAAACTGAAAGTTGTCTACGCATTTTTCGTTCTGAGCCTGCTCATCGCCGCTGCGCAAGTGCAGGCCGAACCGCGTGAGTTCAAGATCGACGAAGAGCACTTTTCGGTTGGCTTCATGGTTGGACATGTCGGTTTCAAGAATCAACTCGGCATGTTCCTGGAGGCCAGCGGGGAATTTGTCTGGGACGAAGAGACCAACGAATTGCATAGCGGCGAAGTGGTCATTCAGTCCGACAGCGTCTTCACCAACCATGATCGCCGCGACCGCCATGTCCGAAGCGGAGACTTCCTCAATGCACGACGCCATTCGGAAATCCGCTTCGAGGCCACCGACTGGGAGCCCAGCGACAATGCCAGCGGCGTATTGCGCGGTGATTTGAGCATGCTCGGAGAAACCCATCCGGTCGAGCTGGATGTGACCATCAATCGAACCGACGTCTATCCTTTCGGCCACGAAGAGTACACGGTCGGCATGTCCATGCGCGGCGTCATCCAGCGCAGTGAATGGGGCATGACCTATGCGCTGGAAGACGACATGGTCGGCGATGATGTCGAG
>CAZUTZ010000209.1:0-4732 GCA_964623655.1 uncultured Wenzhouxiangella sp. | reverse complement strand
GAGCCGCCCGGCGAGCCATGGGCGCGCGACCATCGCCTGGTCCGCTTTGATTTCCACGAGCGCGAAGCCAGCACGCTGGCCGCCGGTATCCAGAGCTTCGACCTGGCCTCAGGTGGCGGTCACATCGCCGTCCGACGCGCCGACGGCAGCCTGGCCACGTCCGAAGTGGGCCCGAGCCTGGACCTGAAGCCGCTGGACCTGTCGGACCTGCGCATGCATATCGATCCCAGGAGCGAATGGGCGCAGATCTTTGATGAAGGCTGGCGCTTCCAGCGCGACTTCTTCTACGCCGACAACCTGCACGGCCTGGACTGGGACGCGGTCTACGAGCAGTACCGACCGCTGCTGGACCACGTCGGCCGGCGCGAGGATTTGAACGAGCTGATGGTCGAGATGATCGCCGAGCTGCACGCCGGCCATAACCGCGTGTCCGGCGGCGACGTCCACCGCGAGTCCGGACCGGGCGTCGGCCTGCTGGGCGCGAATTTCGAGATTGCCAACGACCGCTGGCGCATCAGCCACATCTACTCCGGCGAGGCCTGGAACCCGTTCATCCACGGCCCGCTGGCCCGCCCGGGCGCCGAAGCCCGCGAAGGCGAATACATCCTGGCTGTCCAGGGCCGAGAACTGACCGCCGGCGACAACCTGTTCGAGCACCTGCACAACACCGTCGATGAGCAAGTCACCCTGAGCGTCGGTCCGAACGCTGACGGCAGCGAAGCGCGTGACATCGTGGTCACCCCGGTCGGCAACGAAGGCGGCATGCGCTTGTGGGACTGGATCGAAACCAACCGTCAGGCCGTGCACCAAGCCACCGATGGACGGGTGGGCTATATCTATCTCCCCAACACCGCCGGCCCCGGCTACACCTTCTTCAACCGCATGTTCTACGCCCAGCTCGACCGCGAGGCCGTCATCATCGACGAGCGCTCAAACGGCGGCGGCCAGGCGGCCAACTACATTGTTGAAGTCCTGGCCCGCCGGCACCTGTCGAACTGGGTTTACCGCGACGGCCTGATGGCGACCACACCGATGGGTGCGCTGCACGGGCCTAAAGTCATGATGATTGATCAGGACGCCGGCTCCGGCGGTGACTGGTTGCCGTATGCCTTCCGCGAACTCGACATCGGCCCGCTTCTGGGCACGCGCACCTGGGGTGGGCTGATCGGCATCTTCAACAACCCGCCCTTTGTCGACGGCGGCGTGATGACCGTGCCGCACTTCCGCTTTGTCGACACCGACAATAACTGGTCGATCGAAAACGAAGGCGTTGCACCGGACATCGAAGTCCTGCTTGACCCCGTCGCCACCAACGAAGGCCGCGACACCCAGCTTGAAGCCGCCATCGAAGAAATCCAGCAAATGCTGGAAGACTGGACCGACGACATCCACCGCGAACCGCCGCCGCTGCCGACGGAATTGGGGCGGTAGGCGACGAGATCGTAGGCTTGACTCAGCGTGCGGCTTGCCGTCGACAAGCCGCATCAGCTTGAGTTTGATGGGGTGATGCGGTAGCATCAACGCATCAAACTCAAGCATTTGTATCATGCGAACGACAATCGATATCGACGACGAAGTGCTGGCTGCCGCCAAGGAACTGGCACGGCGACGCGGCACGTCGGCCGGCCGGGTGGTCTCCGATCTGCTCAGGCAAGCCCTGACCGACCCGCAAGGCGGGTCAGGCGAAGTCGATGAACCCGCTGCCCACTATGGTTTTCGACCGTTTCCCCCGCGTGGCAAGGTCGTTTCCGACGAACAGATAGAGCAACTCCGAGATCAGGAAAATATCTGAGCTTGCGCGCATTACTCGATATCAATGTGCTGATCGCGTTGCTGGACGCGCAGCACATTCATCACCGACTGGCCAGTGCCTGGCTGGAAAAGCACATCGCCCAAGGCTGGGCCTCCTGCCCCCTGACTCAAAATGGTGTGGTTCGGATCATGTCCCAGCCGAGCTATCCGAATCCGCTGACACCGGCAGTCATAGCCCAACGCCTGGCCGAGGCCACCGCTACTTCCTGGCACCGGTTCTGGCCGGACGACATCAGCCTGCTTGACGACAAAATCCTGAACTGGAGCGCAGTGCTTGGATCACGCCAGATTACGGATTGCTATCTGCTTGCTATGGCAGTTCATTTTCAGGGCCGGTTCGTCAGCTTCGATCAACGGGTCAACCTCGGTGCGGTTCGGTCAGCGGCACAGGAACATTTGGCCATTATTCAATGAGATGCTGGCCGATTGAACGGAGCTTTTGAATGGTCTCGATTTTTTTGGCAATGGCCGCCCACGTGGTGCTGAGCGGCGCGCTTTATGGCCTGCTGACCATCGCCCGTGCGCCAGAGGTCTGGAGCATCGGCCAGCGGGCCGACGGCAGCAATCCCTTCGCCGAAATCGAGCCGCGGATCAGCGCAAATTTAAGCAACCAGTTCGAGTGGCCGCTGTTTTTCCACCTCGCCTGCCTTTTGCTGCTGCTGTTGCCTGATGCGGTGACTGCTGCCAGCATCATCCTGGCCTGGACCTTCATGGTCGGCAGAGTGCTGCATAGCGTGGTCCATATCTTTACCAGCAACGTCCGCCTGCGCGGCGTGGTTTTTACTATCAACTTCCTGGCGGTTTTCGGGCTGTGGTGGCAGGTTTTGGTTGCTATCGTGGGCTAAGGATCGAGGCCGACGAAGCCAAGAGCCAATCCAACCTCGAAAAGGATTGCATTGACGTTCAATCCGCCCCCCCAGCTCCGACGCTTGCGGTCTCGGAGAGGCGGATTTCGGTTTACTCAGGATGTTGAGTGAATTTACTCAGTGTCTTGAGTGAGTCAGCACGACCGTTGAAAGTGGTCCCGGCGCAGCCGCTTTCTTAGCTTAGGCAGTTGGGTACCAAACAAGATTGAGCCCGGTTTCTTCCGCCAGTCTGGCCTGACGCCGATCACCAGTCAAAAAGTGGCTGCAGCCCAATAGTTCAGCGGCGGCCACGTGCAGGATGTCCATAGAGCGGGTGCCCAGTTTCGCGCTGTGAGCTGTTGCCAGCGTTTCGGCCCGCGTATAGACCTCATCCAAAGCTTCGGCTAGGCAATGCCACAGCCCTGCTCGAATATCGGCCATGAAGTCCTGAGTGGCCAGATCAATGGCAGCCTCTTCCAGTTCTCGTCTGAACAGCTTGAGGCGCCAGGCGTTGGTTAACTCCAAGCGGTGCAGGCGGGTCAGAATCGCCGGAGGAGAGAACTGGTCTCTCAGCGCGAGGGCGGCATGGCTGTCGACTTCCGGCAGGTACCATTTAGTCACCAAGCCGGAGTCGACATAGATCATTAAAGCCGTTCCTCACGGTCTTCCATGATGATTGCGCTCGCTGGCACCCCCTCTTTGACCAGCGGCGCAAGCCGCGCAAGTCGACTGGCTGCGTCCGGCCAGCTCAACTGTCCAAGGTCCGGTTCAGGTGGGCCGAGCTGCGCGACGACCTTGCCACGGCGCGTAATCCGCACCTTTTCTCCCCGCTCCACGGCCTCAAGCAGAGAGGCCAGATTGTGCTGGACATGTCGAACGTTGAACTCCTTCATGTTAGACAGTCTGCATTACATGTCGGCGGGCGTCAAGGCCTGCCTGGTCGAACGCCTCCGGGCCCAGACTGCGGTTCGGGCCGGCTGGTGGACAGCGGGCTTCGCAACAGCACCGCATCAGCAGTTTCCACCGCTTCAAAACCATCCGCAAACACACGCTCCGCACCGGCCAGGGTTTCGCGATGAAAGCGCCAGAACTCCGGCCCCATGGCATTCATGACCTGCACCATGTTGTGGCCGACGCCGGGCAGTTCGAGGTACTGCTGTTCAATGCCCAAGTCGGACAGGTGATCGCGGAATGCCCGGTTGGTGTTCAGCACCGGGTCTTCCATGCCGACGATCTGACGAATGGGATACTCGGGCGGCAGATCGGCAGCATGCACCGACGCCAGCGTCAGCGGGCTCTCGGCGACGAAGATCGCCAGATTGTTGTCGAACACCCGCTCAAGGATTAGCTGGCGCAGCTCCAGCGGTATCAGGTAGTCCGGGTTATCACCGAGAAAATCCAGCTGCAATGGCCCGGAGCCGATCATCGAAAAACCGGCGAAGAGATCCCGGTAGCGCAAGCCAAGGCGAGCCGCGCCATACCCGCCCATGCTGAACCCGTCGAGCATCCGCCCGGCCGGCGTCGGGATCGTGCGGAAACTGGCGTCCACATGGGCGAACAGATCATCTACCAGCATGCTTTCCACCGGCTGCAGCCCGCTGACCGCATCCGCCCACATGCCCAGCGGTAGACCGTTGGGAAACACCACGATCAGCGGTGGCAGATGGCCGTGGGCCATCGCCAGCCCGAAGCGCTGCGACATCGGCTCGATGCCGGTCAAGACCCCCAACGCCCCATGCAGCCAGTACACCGCCGGAAAGCGCCGCTCCGGCTCAACCGCATACTGCGGCGGCAGATAGACATGAAAACTGACCGGCCCGCCGACCGCCGCGCTGTCGAACACATGGAACTCAACCCCAGGCGCGGAAACAGGCTCAGTCACCCAGTGCTGCGCCACCGCCGGGGCGAGCAACAGCAGCCATCCGGCCATCAGCAGAAACGAAAAACGAGCCGAGCGCATTTGACAACCTCCGCTTTTCCCACTCCACCAAGACGTTTCGCCAAGGCAAAGCGTCGCGGGAGTATTTTCCAATCCCTAAATGAGTCTGAAGGAGCTGTTCAGCGTCAGCCGGTTT
>CAZUTZ010000208.1:1552-4782 GCA_964623655.1 uncultured Wenzhouxiangella sp. | reverse complement strand
GTGTCGACCAGTTCGCGCGCCGATTCCCAGACCAGATCCCAGCCGATTTTGCCGACCAGAATGCCGACGAGGGTCGCTGCGACCGCGTCCATCCAGCCGGCGCCAAACTGGGCGCCAATCAGCGCAATCAGCACCGCCAGGGTCGACAGCGAATCAGATCGCGAATGCCACGCGTTGCCTTCGAGCAGCTTGGAACGAGTGCGCTTGGCCACGCGCATGGTGTAGTGAAAAAGGGCTTCTTTACTGATCAGCGCGATCAACGCGACCAGCATGGCGATCAGTCCGGGGGCTTCGATCTGGGTGCCCGCCAGCACTCGCTGCAGGCTGGCCCAGACGATGCCGCCGGCGACGAAAATCAAAACACTGCCGAGCAGCATGGTCGCCAGTGTCTCGATTCGGCCATGGCCGTAGTGATGATCATCGTCCGGACTCTGCCGGCCGTAATGGGTGGCGGCCAGGACAAAACCGTCGGTTGCCAGGTCAGACAAGGAGTGAATGCCGTCGGCAATCAGCGCAGCCGATCCGACCGCCGCCCCGGTCGCCAGTTTGCCGACCCCCAGAACCCCGTCTACCGCACCGGCAATATAGGTGGCGCGTTTTGCGTCGGCCCGGTGTTTGGCCCGGTCATTCTCTGCCGCCTGTCTCGATAATGCTGGGTCCGGGGCAACCGATTGATTCTTCCCATTCTCGTTACGCTCGGTGCTGTTCATGGGCAGAGCCTGCGGCGTGGTCTCAATGCCGCCTGATGGTAGTGGAACCAGGCCGTGGTTTCTTCCGGTGTCCGATGGTTTTTTGATGAGCGAAGACTTGTTTAGTCCAGGCTTAATCGTTTGATGATGGCTGAGCAAATGCTTCTTCATCTCGTCCCTGCAAGGGCGAGCCGTTAAACGCAGCGGGGCCAGGTCGGTTCTGACCCGGCCCCGCATGGCGTCGATCAAAGCGCGACGGGCAGCAAAGCGCCGGCCAGAACGAAATAAACGGCCAGGCCGGTAAAGTCCTTGATCGTGGTGATGAAGGGATCCGCGCCCGGCGCGTGGTCCACGCCAATCTTCAGCAGGAAGTAAGGCAGCAGGAAGCCGAGGATGGCGGCGGTCAGAACCGAGAAAAACAACGCTCCGCCGACCACCAGCCCGAGCTGCGGCAGATCGTTCGGAGCACCCTGCCAGAAATAGGCAATGGTGCCCGCGACCACGGCGATGACCAAAGCCATGGCAACACCGACGGTGGCTTCGCGAATCATGTGCCGACGCCAGAATTTATCCAGGTGGATATGTCCCAATGCCAAACCGCGGGCAAAGATCGTGGTTGACTGCGTGCCGACGTTACCGCCCATGTCCATGATCAAGGGCACGAAAATCGCCAGAGCAATGATCGCCTCCAGGGTGCCTTCGAAGTAGTCGACCAGTCCGCCGACCGTCAAGCCACCGGCCAGGGTCACCATCAAGAAGGTCAGGCGAATACCGATCGGATACTTCAGCGGTCCGCTGGTGAGCAGTTCGGAACGAATCTGATCCTTGGCGGCAATCTTGCCGAGGCCCGCTTTGCGATAGATATCCTCTGAGGTTTCTTCCTCAAGGATATCCATCGCGTCGTCAAACCGAAGAATCCCGGTCAGTCGCCCGTTCTCATCGATGATAGGCAGCGACGAAATGTCCAGACGCTGCAGCTTGCGCGCCGCGGTTTCGCGGTGCTCGCTTTCCGTTACGGCGATGTCCTTGCCTTCGACCAGCTCGGCGATGCTGCCCTCTGCCGGGCTGCGCAGCAGTCGAGACAGTCGAACGAAGCCCTGGTACTTGCCAGCGCCATCGACGACAAAGATCTTGTTGCTGATTTCATCAGGCAGCTCGGACTCGCGGACTTTCTTCAAAGCGTCTTCCACCATCGCGTCTGTGGTGGTAAAGACAAAGTCGGTGCGGCGACGGTGGCCAATTGACTCGCTCAGGTCGCCGCTGGCAACCACGGCCATAGCAGCGTTGATCAAATTAATGGAATGGCTATTCATTTTTCTGTCTCCGTTCATTCGACAAAGTCGACGGGTCAATGGGCGCGCAGGGCATGGTTGGACGATTCATGCGGCTGCGTTCGGGTCCATGCGTTGACCATGGGTCCGGCGGCATCGACCAGGCGAGACCAGGTCGGATAGTCCAGAGCCATCAGCGCCGGGTAGCGCTGATCCGGGTCCAGGCGCCCGAGGAAGTCAATCTGTTCTCCGTCGCTCATGCGGGCGATGGCTTCGGCGATTTCGAGCGCCTTTGATTGAGCGAGGATGTAGTCCAGACGTTCCCAGCGCTGCAGCCGGAACAGGGCGAGAATTTCGATGATGTTGCTGCGATTCATGGTGATATCTCCTGTTTCAGAATGCGAAGCCAAAGCCCGCAGTGAAAAACCAGTCCTTGTCGTCGCCGGTCAGCGTGCGCCCGGCGGAGACGTCGAGGTATTCAAAGTTCTGGTCGAAGTGGAAGCGCAGTCCGAGCTGGGATTCCCATTCTTCATCGGCGCCTTCGCGATAGACCTGGCCGATTACGTCGAACTGAGCGGTCAGACCCCATTCGAACGCACCGCCGACGAAGACCCGATCCAGGTTTTCATCCCCGCCGCGGTCGTGAATCCAGCCGAGGTTGCCGTGCAGCACCACGGGTGCTGCGGCCAGCTCGTAGCTGCCGATGAAGTTGACCAGCAGGTCGTTCCAGTCGCCGTCATCAATGCCTGCTTCGACATTGACCGCACCTCCGGCCTGTCCCGGAGCAAACGGGGCAAACTGCCATTTGGCGGCGGGCTCGAAGCGGAAGAAGGAGTCGCCGTCTTCGTCGACCCGGAACAGGCCAGTGACCAGTTCGATCGGCATGGCACCCGGGCGCCAGGTCGGAAGAACGGCAAATTCGCTGTTGTCGCTGTCGACTCGGGTAAACCAGATCTCGGCGCCGAAGTCACCGGGATCGCCGATGTCGGCGTCATCAACGGGGTAGTGGCCACCGGCTGCCCAGGCAGAACAGGGCAGGGCGCCTGCGATCAGGCAGGCCAGAAGGGTTTTTTTGTTGTTGCGCATACAGACCTCATTGCGTTGTGCTTAAAAACAACGGCAGGAGGTCGGCACCGGTAAAACGGAACCTTCCGATAACGCAGGAGAAATCAGCCGCGACGGCGAGTCACGAGCCAAACTCGATGCGAACGTATTTTGATTGGGAGGTTTGGGGCGGCAGCCGGGGCAGGAATCTTCGCCAGGCTGCCTT
>CAZUTZ010000208.1:0-1452 GCA_964623655.1 uncultured Wenzhouxiangella sp. | reverse complement strand
CTGACCTTCGACGACGTTTCTCTGGTGCCGGATTATTCGGACATCCTGCCGCGGGACGTCGATTTATCCACCCGGATCACCCGCGACCTCAGGCTCAACGTGCCGCTTGCCTCGGCCGCCATGGATTCGGTGACCGAGGCGCGCCTGGCCATTGCCATGGCGCAGGCCGGCGGCGTGGGTGTGATTCACAAGAACATGTCGATCGAAGCGCAGGCGCGCGAGGTGCGCATCGTCAAGAAATACGAGGCCGGGGTCATCAAGGATCCGATCACGGTCACGCCCTACACGACGATTCGGGAAGTCTTCGATCTGACCCGTCGGCACAACATTTCCGGCGTGCCGGTGGTCGACAACAACGAACTTGTCGGCATCGTGACCAGCCGCGACATGCGCTTCGAGAAAAAACTCGATGACCCGGTGCGCAACATCATGACCCGCAAGGACAAACTGGTCACCGTTGAGGAGGGCGCCAGTCAGGATGAGGTGCTGGAATTGCTCCATCGGCACCGAATCGAAAAGGTGCTGGTGGTCAACGGACAGTTCGAGCTCAAAGGCCTGATCACGGTCAAGGACATCCAGAAATCCAGGGATTTCCCCAACGCGGCCAAGGACAGCGCCGAGCAGCTGCTGGCAGCCGCAGCCGTCGGCACGGGCGGTGACACCGAGGACCGCATCGCCGCCCTGGTTGAAGCCGGTATCGATATTGTGGTGGTCGACACCGCGCACGGACACACCCGTGGGGTGCTGGACCGGATTCAGTGGACCAAACATCACTATCCGGATGTGCAGGTCATCGGCGGTAACGTCTCGACCGGTGACGGGGCGCGAGCGCTGGCCGAGGCCGGCGCCGACGGTGTCAAGATCGGCCAGGGACCGGGTTCGATCTGTACCACCCGGGTCGTTGCCGGCGTCGGAGTGCCGCAGGTGAGTGCAGTCGCCGCGGCGGCCGAAGCCCTGCGTGAACTCGGCGTGCCCGTCATCGCCGACGGCGGCATTCGCTTTTCCGGCGACCTGGCCAAGGCGGTGGCAGCCGGCGCTTCGGTTGTGATGATCGGCAGTCTGCTGGCCGGCACGGAAGAGGCGCCGGGCGAGGTCGAGCTCTACCAGGGGCGCTCCTACAAGAGCTACCGCGGCATGGGTTCGCTGGGCGCCATGCAGCTGGGCTCGAAAGACCGTTATTTCCAGGCCGAGACCGACGCCGAGAAACTGGTGCCGGAAGGCATCGAGGGCCGGGTGCCCTACAAGGGCCCGCTGGATGCGGTAATCCACCAGCTGATGGGTGGACTGCGCTCCAGCATGGGCTATGTCGGTTGTGCAACGATTGATGAAATGCGCAACCGCCCACGCTTTGTCCGCATCACCGCTTCCGGCGTCCGCGAATCCCACGCCCACGACGTGACCATTACCAAGGAAGCGCCGAATTACAAACTCGGTTAGACGAGCGGGTTCAGG
>CAZUTZ010000207.1:0-4784 GCA_964623655.1 uncultured Wenzhouxiangella sp. | reverse complement strand
TTCCTTCGCTGTAGTCCAGGCCGATGACTTTTTCCATCTGGCCGGCCACGGTCAGTCCGATGGCGCCCGTGCCGCAACCGACATCGAGCAGCGTTCGACAACCGGCAAGATCCATCCGCGCCACGAATTCACTCACGTAGCGCGAATCGGCAGACACCTGCTTCATCCGCTCGGCCCGCCCGTCCCAGTCTTGCGGCGACTTTAGCTGGCGACCCGAAGCGGCCATGTGCTCGCGGTAAAGCCGGCCGAAGTCGATATCGAAAATTGAGCCCAATTGATCAGTCACGGGCTTTCTCACCCGGCGGGCTTCCGCATACGCGCACCTGCCGCCCCCAGGCCCAGCTACGCACCTTGGCCGGCGCATGGGCGAAAAAAGCCGACAACAGGATCACGATCACGAATACCGGCGCCTGCGCTGCCGGCCAGACCAGAGCGAGCCACAACAGGAGCACCTTGAAAACGATCACCTGGCCCTTGAGCTGGGTGATCCAGTCAAAGTCGATCCACAGATAGATCAAGCTCATCATCAAACCGGTCACCGCGGCCAGATGCCAGTAGGCCATCCAGGTCTCGGGCGGCAGATCGAACAGGAAGCCTCCAGCCACGCCGGCCACGCCAAGCAGATGCAGCCCCCGCAGGCCAATATTGAGCCAGCGCTGGCCGGGAAACGCTCGCGGCGGCGGCGGCAGGAAGGACGGGTTCAAGGCACCCAGCTTCCCAACGCTCAACCCTGCCGGTCGGTCAGCGTGCGGGCAATCAGGCGCCGGAACGGCGGCAGGCCATTGGCGCCGCGCAGCGCGGCCCGGCGCAGAATCCGGGCCGGCAGGGAATTGCTGCTGTACAGGCTCACCACGGCGCCGGTGGCCAGATACAGCGGACCGCTGGTCCGGCGATGCTCGGTCTGGTAAGCCCGCAGCAAGTCGGGCGCAGCGAAATCCTGACCCGAGGCGCAGGCTGCCTGAATGCGCCGCGACAGCGCCTCAACGCTGGCAAGACCCAGATTGAACCCGTGCGCCGTGACCGGATGCATGCCAACCGCGGCATCACCAATGACGGCAAAACGCTCGGCGACCAGCCGATCCGGCCAGACGCCGACCAGCGGGTAAAGCTTGCGCTCGCTGATCAATTGCATTGCGCCCAGGCGGTGCTGATAGCGCTCGCTGACTTCCCGATTGAAAGCCTCGACATCAAGCTGGCTCAAACGCTCGATCTCGGCATGCGGCAGCGTGATCACCGCCGAGGCCTGTTGGCCATTGAGCGGCAGCATGGCCAGCGTTTGCTCGCGCCCAAACCATTCCCAGGCGACATGGTCATGGTCTTTTTCCAGCTGCATGCGGCACACCAGCATGGAGCGGCCGAAGTCGCGCTGGCGGGCGGCAATGCCGAAGGCTCGACGGGTCGTGGAGAAGCGGCTGTCGGCGGCCACGACCAGGCGGGCGCGGACGCGGCGTTCGTCTTCGAGCACCAGGTCATGAGTCGACGTCCCACGCTGAACCGACGCCACCCGCACGCCGTCCATCAGCTCGGCCTCACCGGCCGCCCGGAATGACTCAAACGCCGCCTGGCGAATCCGGTGATTGGCGATCAGGAAACCGAGTTGCCCGGCGCCGCCGTCGCGATGGGAAATGCGCATCGGCCGGCGCGAATTACCGTCGAACACCCAGGCATCGCGCAGCGCACTGATCTCGTCGGCCGGCAGGCGCGACCAGATATCCAGCGTTTCAAGGCGCTGTTTCGAGCCGTGAGTCAGCGCGATTTCGCGCCCGTCGAAGGCGGCTTCAGCCAGCGCTTCCGAGCTGGCGGGATCAATCACCGTGACGTCCAGGCCGCTGCCGGCCAGCGCACGGGCAAAGCACAAACCGGCCGGCCCGGCACCGATGACCGCGATATCACAGGCCCGGTCCGGGACGGGCGAGACGCTGTACTCGTTTGTCGTTGCCATTGATCAATGATAACTCGGAGCCCGGAATATCAGGCCAAAATCCACTCCACACCGCCGGCTGTTATCTTGGCCCATCCAGAAATCCAGACCCCAGCGCCACCGTCGATGAATGACTCCGATCTCAACGCTTCAAAAAGCCTGCAGGCAAAACTCGGCAGCCGTGACTTGTTTCCGGATCTTGAAGTCGAGATCTACCTGAACCACGCTTCGGTCAGCCCGCCCAGCCGGGCCGTGCAGGCCGCGGTCGAGCATGTCCTGGCCGGGTATGCGCGTCGCGGCATGTACTGGTACACCGAGGAAATGGAGCGGCGCGAGCGGCTGCGCGGGCAGCTGGAAAGACTGATCAACGCCGAGGCCGGCGATGTCGCGCTGCTGCCCAACACCTCGGCCGGCGTCATGACCGTCGCCCTGTGTCTGCCGTGGCAGCGCGGCGACCGAATTGTGCTGTTCAAGGGCGAATTCCCGACCAACGTCACGCCCTGGCAGCAGGCCGCGCGCCGCCACGGGCTGGAGATCGTCTGGATGGAGACCGAGGATTTCCGCCACGACCGGGCCGGTGCGCTGGAACAGCTGGAAGATCACTTGCGCCGGGGCGTGCGGCTGGTGGCCATCAGCGCGGTGCAGTTCACCACCGGTCAGCGCATGCCGCTGGCCGAGATCGGCGGCTTGTGCCGCCGCCACGGCAGCGAGTTGTTCGTCGACGCCATCCAGGCCGTCGGCATCGTGCCGCTGGATGTCCAGGCCATGAACATCGACTACCTGACCACCGGCAGCCACAAGTGGCTGATGGCGCCGGAAGGCCTGGGGGCCTTTTACGCCGCCGCCGAGGCGGCGGAAAAACTCGAGCCCAACGTCGCCGCCTGGCTGAGTCACGAAGACCCGTTTGCCTTTCTGACCCACGGCCCGGGCGAGCTGCGCTATGACCGGCCCATCCTCAAGACCGCACGCATGGCCGAGGCCGGCACTTTCAATGTGCTGGCCACTGCCGGGCTGGAGGCCAGCCTGGGACTGATCGAGCAGCTCGGCGTCAAAGCCGTGCTGGAGCACGTCCAGGCCTGGCACGACGCCGTCGAACCCGGCCTGATCGAACGCGGCTTCGAAAGCGCCCGCATGAGCGATCCGGGCGGGCGCTCCGGCACCCTGAGCATTCGCCCGCCCGACCCCGGCACCACGCCGGCCTGGGCCGCCGCCCTGGCCGAGCAGGGCATCAGTTGCGGCACGCCGGACGGCTGGCTGCGCCTTTCGCCGCACTGGCCGAATGCACTGGACGAACCGCAGCGTCTGCTGACCAGGATCGACCGGCTTTTGCAAGAAGGCCTGCCGTCCTGAGCCCGCACCGCGAGAAGTCGTCAGGCCACCGCTGACGACTTCTCGACTGCAGGTTGAGCGGCATCGTCGTCCAGCGCCGCCTGCGCGGCGGCCAGGCGGGCAATGGGCACGCGCGGGGCCGAGCAGGAGACGTAATCCAGGCCGATACTGTGGCAGAAGCGAATCGAGGCCGGATGGCCGCCGTGCTCACCGCAAATCCCGACGTGCAGATCCGGCCGGGCAGAACGCCCCCACTCCACGGCCAGCGCCATCAGACGGCCCGCGCCCTCGACGTCGAGCACCTCGAACGGGTTGTCCCGCAGAATGCCGCTTTCGTTGTACAGCGGCAGGAATTTGTTTTCGGCATCCTCGCGCGAAAAGGAGAAAACGGCCTGCGTCAGATCGTTGGTGCCAAAGGAGAAAAACTCGGCCACCTCGGCCAGGCTCTCGGCGCGCAGGCAGGCGCGGACCACCTCGATCATTGAACCGAAGCGACAGGGGACCCGCACACCGTGCTCGGCCTCGATGGCGGACCGCTCCGATTCAAGCTGCTCGCGCACCACCTTGATTTCCTGCTGCGTGCAAACCTGCGGCACCATGATTTCCGGATCGATCTCCAGCCCCTCGCGCCGGCACTCCAGCGCGGCCTCCAGCACGGCGCGAATCTGCATGCGATAGATTTCGGGGAATGTCAGCCCTAGGCGCACGCCGCGATGGCCGAGCATGGGATTGACTTCGCGCAGCGTTCGCACCTTTTCCAGGATCAGCGACTTGCGGACAATCAACGCGTCCAGGCGGCGAGTGCTGGCGACCTCGCTGAAGCCCGTCGGCCACTCGACCCCGGATTCGTCGCGGGCCGCGTCGGCCATCACCTCCAGTCCGAGCACGGCGCCACGCAAATCCTCCAGGCGGGCAATCTCGCCTTCCAGCTCGCGCTCGTCGGGAAGGAATTCGTGAATGGGCGGATCGAGCAGGCGAATCGTCACCGGCCGCGGCGCCATGGCGCGAAACAGGCCGGCAAAATCGGCGCGCTGGATCGGCAGCAGTCGCTCCAGCGCAGCCGCCCTGGCCTGCTCGGTTTCGGCCACGATCATGTCGATGACAATGGGCAAACGATCGGCCGCGTTGAACATGCGCTCGGTGCGGCACAGGCCGATCCCCGTCGCGCCATAGCGCAGCGCGCGCTCGGCGTCTTCGGGTGTGTCGGCGTTGGCGCGGACCTTCAGGCGGGCACGGGCATCAGCCCATTCCAGCAGGGTTGTCAGGCTGTCGGAGAACTCCGGCTCCACGGTCGGGATCTCGCCGCGATAAACCCGGCCGCTGGTGCCGTCGATGGTCAGCACGTCGCCCTCATGGATCAATTCGCCGCCGACTTTGGCCATACGTCGAGACACGCTGATTTCGATGCCCTCGGCGCCTGCCACGCAGGGCTTGCCCATGCCGCGGGCCACCACGGCCGCGTGCGAGGTCTTGCCGCCGCGGCTGGTCAGAATGCCGCGCGCGGCGAAAAATCCGTGGATGTCTTCAGGCTTGG
>CAZUTZ010000206.1:0-4795 GCA_964623655.1 uncultured Wenzhouxiangella sp. | reverse complement strand
GCCAGATGCTTGGGGAGCTGGACGGGGTCGCGATCCGCCATCGCTCAGATCTCCATCAACTCCTTTTCTTTGACTGCGACCAGTTCGTCCACCTGGCCGACGTACCGATCGGTCAATTGCTGCACGATGGTCTCGCCGCGGCGAACTTCGTCTTCGGAGAGCTCCTTTCCCTTGAGGAACTCCTTGAGCTGGTGATTGGCGTCGCGCCGGATATTGCGGATCGCGATCTTGGCGTTCTCGCCTTCCTGGTGGACGACCTTGACCAGATCGGCGCGCCGCTCTTCGGTCAACGCCGGCAAAGGTACGCGGATGTTGACGCCGGCAGTCATCGGGTTGAGGCCCAGATCGGAGGTCATGATGGCCTTCTCGATCTTGCCGACCATGGACTTGTCGAACGGCACGACGCTCAGCGTTCGGGAGTCTTCCGTTCCGATACTGGCGGCCTGGTTCAGAGGAACCTGCGAGCCGTAATAGTCAACCGTGATGTGTTCGAGCAGACTGGGATGAGCACGACCGGTGCGAATTTTGGCCAGTTCAGCCTGGAGCACCGAAATGCTCTTGGCCATGCGCGAATCGGATTCCTGCTTGATGTCGTTGAGCATGGTCTTCCTTGTTAGAGATTGACCGGGGCGAGATACGGCAAGTTATGCGATCGATCGCGCTTGGATTGTAATGTGCTGAGCCGGGAGTTGCAGCATCGCGGGTCGATTGCGCTCAGCTCACCAGCGTTCCAATGCTGTGGCCTTCGATCAGTCGCTGCAGTTCGCCGGGGCGGGTCAGGTTGATGATCCGAATCGGCATGGACTGATCGCGACACAGGACGATGGCGTTTGTGTCCATGACCTTGAGCTTGCGCTCGATAACCTCATCGTAGCCGATCTGGTCGTAGCGCTCGGCGCTCGGATCAGAGACCGGGTCGGCGGTGTAGATGCCGTCGACCTTGGTGGCCTTGATCATCAGATCGGCGCCGACCTCGATCGCGCGCAGGCTGGCGGCCGTGTCGGTCGTGAAGAAGGGGTTACCGGTGCCGGCAGCGAAAATCACGGTGCGGTTTTTCTCCAGATGGCGGATGGCGCGCCGGCGAATGTAGTCTTCGCAAACCTCCCGCACGGACACCGCCGACATGACCCGCGTGGTCACGCCGGCGCGTTCCAGCGAGTCCTGCAGGGCCAGCGCGTTCATGACTGTTGCCAGCATGCCCATGTGATCGCCGGTGACGCGGTCGATTCCGGAAGCTGCCAGTCCACTACCCCTGAATATGTTGCCGCCGCCGATCACGATGCCGATCTGCACGCCGGTCTGAATGACGCTGGCCACCTCGCTGGCAATGCGCGAACTGACGTTCGGGTCAATGCCGTACTCACACTCACCAAGTAGCGCCTCGCCGCTCAGCTTGAGCAAAATACGCCTGATTTTCGGCCCGTCGCTCATGGTTCGTGGCAACACTCCATCCTCATGCTTCCGGTCACGCCCGGTCAGCGACCGGGCTCCTTATTCCATCCGGCATCCTTGCGTGCAGGCCGGATGGTGATCAGCCGCCGCGAGCCTGCTGCATGACTTCGGCCGCGAAATCGCCTTCTTCTTTTTCGATCCCTTCGCCGACCTCCAGCCGGGCAAAAGCCAGCACCTGCGCGCCTTTGGACTTGAGCAATTGACCGACGGTCACGTCGCCGTCCTTGACGAAGGGCTGGCCGGTGAGCGTGATCTCGGCCAGGTGCTTTTTCAGGCGACCCGAAACCATTTTTTCGATGATGTCGGCGGGCTTGCCGCTGTCGGCGGCCTGTGCAATCAGAATCTCTTTTTCCTTCTCAACCGCCTCGGGCGGCACGTCAGCGACATCGCGGTAGGCCGGGTTGAGGGCAGCGATGTGCATGGCGATATCGCGAGCCAGCTCGGCATCTTCAACGGTGGTGGCCACCAGCACGCCAATTCGCCCGCCGTGGATGTAGCTGGCCACCATGCCGGTATCGGTTTTCAGGTGGACCAGACGGCGCACCTGGATGTTTTCACCCAGCTTGGCAACCAGTTGCTGGCGGTTTTGCTCAACTGTCTGTCCGTTGGCCATGCCGGTTTCATTCAGCGTGTCGACATCGGTCACGCCAAGCGCGAGTTCGGCTGCTTCTTCGGCGAAGCCGCGAAAGTTCTCGTCCTTGGCGACGAAATCGGTCTCGCAGTTGATCTCCACCAGAACCGAATGCGTCTCATCGCCAGCCTGGACGACGGCGCCTTCGGCGGCCACACGGCCGGATTTCTTGTCGGCCTTGGCCAGACCCGCCTTGCGCAGGTGCTCGATCGCGCTGTCGAGATCGCCATTGGTCTCGACCAGGGCCTTTTTGCATTCCATCATGCCGGCGCCGGTGCGCTGGCGGAGTTCCTTGACTTGTGCTGCGCTAATGCTCATTGCTTCAATTCCTTGCCTGTCGATAGGGGACGCTGAGCTTGATGCTCAGGCCGCATCATTCCTGATTGGCCGGTGATTTTTTCTTGACCGCCTTCTTTTTCGACACTTTGGCCGGTGTCGGTTCGGCGGCCGCTGGTTCAGCCGTGGTCTCGGGCGTCGTTTCAGCCTCGCTTGCCGCCGCGACCGGGGCCGCTTCGGCCGATTCCGCTGCTTCGGTTGTTGGCGTGTCTGCGGCCTCTGTGGTTTCGGTCGGCTCTGCAGCCTTGACCGCCGTCTTCTTGCGCGCGGTCTTCTTGCTGGCCTTCCCGCCCGGCTTGCGTTCGGCGCCGGCTTCGACCGGGTTGCCCTCGGCGTCGAGCTCGACGAATTCATCGGCGTCGCCGCTGGTCGGCACCGGAGCCGAGGCGCGTCCCTCCAGAATGGCGTCTGCCGCCAGCTGGGTGTAGAGACGAATCGCGCGAATCGCGTCGTCGTTGCCGGGAATGACATAGTCGATGTTTTCCGGCGAGTGGTTGGTGTCAACGACCGCGACCACCGGGATCTTCAGTTTGCGGGCCTCGGCAATGGCAATGGACTCGTGTCCGACGTCAACGACAAACAGTGCATCCGGGAGACCGTTCATGTCCTTGATGCCGCCAAGGCTGCGCTCGAGCTTGTCGCGCTCGCGAGTCAGCTGCAGGACTTCCTTTTTGACCAGTCGCTCGAAACTGCCGTCGGTTTCCATCGCCTCCAGCTCCTTCAGGCGGTTGATGGACTGCTTGACGGTGCGGAAGTTGGTCAGCATGCCGCCGAGCCAGCGGTGCGAGACGTAAGGGCTGTTGCAGCGCTGCGCCTCCTCGGCAATGGCCTGGCCCGCGGCGCGCTTGGTGCCAACGAACAGGAGGGTGCCGCGGCGGCTGGCCAGCCGACTCAGGAAATCCAACGACTCCTTGAGGAGAGGCAGGCTTTCTTCTAGGTTGATGATATGGATTTTGCCCCGGGCGCCGAAGATGAACGGCTCCATCTTGGGGTTCCAGTAGCGGGTCTGGTGTCCGAAGTGCACGCCGGCTTCCAGCATCTGGCGCATCGTGACGTTTGGCATGATCAGTATCCTTGCTTCGTGGACAAGACGCTGCGCCGCCGGATCCTGTAGTGGGGCGGCCTTGAGGGTATTGCGCTGCTTGTCCGGGGTTTAAGCCTCCGCTGATCCCATGCGTGCGAACCGGTGCGTCGTGTCGGCGACGCGGGCAACCCCGCAACATGTGTCGATCAGCGTGTGTTTTTCTGGCGAGCCATCAAGTTGGTCCGCTCAGCCTTCCAAGTATACTTCGGCGCTGGTCCTTGTGACAACCGCCTTCGGCGAAGTCGTCGACAAAAAAGCCGGCTATTTGAGCGCGTCGGCGTACCGCGACCTTCGCCTCCGATCATCTTGCGTTTAGAATCGGACACGATGGAGCTCATCAGCGCATATCAATTCATCCCCCTGGATCATCTGGCGTTGTTGCGTGAGCGTTTGCTGGCGCTGGCGGTTCGGCAAGGTCTGAAGGGCACGGTGCTGCTGGCGCCGGAGGGAATCAACTTTTCCCTGGGCGGCACGCCGGAGAGCCTTCGGGTCTGGCTGGATATGCTGGCCGAGGAGCACGGAATGGCCAGGTTGGTCATGAACCGGCAGCCGGTCACAAGCGTGCCTTTTTTGCGACTCAAGGTGCGCATTCGGCCGGAAATCATTACCTTCAACCCGGATCTTGATCCAGGTGCGGCGCGCACGGGTGTGGCCCTGGAACCGCCGGAGTGGCATGCATTGCTGGAGTCGGGCCAGGCTCAGGTGGTCGATACCCGCAATGATTTCGAGGTGGCCATCGGCAGCTTCCGGGGCGCCGAAAATCCCGGCATCGACCGTTTTACCGAGTTTGCGTCCTGGGCACTGGAGCATTTGAACCGGGATGAGCCCGTTGCAATGTTTTGCACCGGTGGGGTGCGCTGCGAGAAGGCCAGTGCCTGGCTGCTGGCGCAGGGCTTCCGGGAGGTCTATCACCTGCGCGGTGGCATCCTGTCCTACATCGCCGAGCAGCGGGGTCATGAATCGCTGTGGCAGGGCGAGTGTTTCGTGTTCGATGACCGGGTCAGCGTCGACGGCTCGCTCAACCCCAGCGGTCGGGCGGTCTGTGCCGGCTGTCGCCGCCCGCGCGAGGGGTTGCCGGCCGACGGTATGCCGCCGGTCGATGATTCGGGCCAGTGCCGTCTTTGCCATGAGCACATTGAGCCGGCGCGTCTGGCCGGCATTCGCGAACGGGTGCGCCAGATCGCGCTGGCCCGCTCGCGCGGCGAAGTGCACCTGGGCCCGCAGGGTGGCGATCGGGGGCGGGGTGACTTTGCAGAAGACCATGAAAAAGCAGCTGGCTGAATGAGCACGAC
>CAZUTZ010000205.1:0-4855 GCA_964623655.1 uncultured Wenzhouxiangella sp. | reverse complement strand
GCAGGCCGTAGTGCCGGTGGGCGAGTGCGACCGGGTGTTCCGTGGTGGTTTCGGCGGGAAGCTCGAGAATCTGATATTCGGGCCGGGTGTCGGCCGCGACGTGCCAGATGCGCAACACCGGTGCGGGATAGGTCGGTGGCTTGCCGACCCAGGCCAGGTGCCTGCCCTGCCCGCTCATGGCCAGCGCATGGGCGGGCCCTTGTCTAGGTAATGGCAGTGCCAGGGCGGCGCTATCGACCTCGGCCGGGCCGGGGCTGAAGCGCATCCCGTCCACGCGGGGTGGCCAGGGCACGGGCTGGTCTTCGAGCCGATGGACAAGCTGGCCGCTCGCCACTTCCCACACTTTCAGCGTCGACTCGTCGGTCCCGGCCAGCCATTCACCGTCGCTTGAAAAGGCCAGCTGGCTGATCGCGGCCTCGAGTTCGATCTCATGCTGCAGCTCGGCACCGGACCAGTCCACTCCGCTCGCCGCCTGGCCAGAAAACAAGCATGCAGCCAGCAGACCCATCCTGATGATCTGAAACACCGGCAGTCTTCCTTGTCAGTTCCCCTCATGATGACGCAAATCGGGCGCGCCTTCGGCCAGGAGCTTAAATCGATGTCCCAAAGGCCGAACTCAGGCTCGGGCAGCCAGCGGCCATGCCGTCAATGCGCTGGTCTCAGCTGCTTGAGAGATTCGACAAAGTGATCGGGATTCATGACGCGGCGGCGAAGTCTTGCTCGACCGCGCAAGGTCGCGGCTGAAGACCCATCTTCCGGAAAGCCTGCAAGAAGGGAAGCCCCGAGGTTGCGGCGTTCCGAGCCGCTTTGTTCCCCCGGCCTTGTCCTCTTATACTGCGAATGAAGCGCAGGCCGCGCACCGGCCGCGACGACAAGAGGCTGAGTGGCTCATGGCTCGATTCATCGCTGAACTCAAACGCCGCAAAGTGTTTCGGGTGGCGGTGGTCTACGTGGCCACGGCTTTTGTCATTCTGCAGGCGGTTGACCTGATTCTGCCGCGGCTGGGCGTACCCGACTGGGCGATGAGCCTGATCGTGATTCTGACGCTGATCGGCTTTCCGATTGCCCTGGTGCTGGCCTGGGCGCTGGAGCTGACGCCCGACGGCGTCAGGCGGACAGCGCCGCGCGAGGCGCCGGAGATTGCCGAGTCCTCGCCTTCCCTGCTGGGCAAGCGCACCATCGCGGTGACCGTGCTGCTGGTCGTGCTCGGCATCGGCATCGGCGCGGGCTGGTTTCTCAAACCCGGAGCGCCGGGGCCGGCGGAACCGCTGGCACTCGATACCGAAGCCGCCGGCGCGACCACGACGTCGATCGCGGTACTGGCCTTCGACAACATGAGCCCCGATCCCGACAACGCTTTTTTTGCCGAAGGCATTTCGGAGGAAATCCTGAACATCCTGGCCGCCATCCCGGGGCTGCGGGTGACTTCGCGCACGTCGGCTTTTTCTTTCAGCGGCAGGGGTACGCCAATCCCCGAGATCGCGCGCCAGCTCAACGTCGCCCACGTGCTTGAAGGCAGCGTGCGCCGCGTCGGCGACGAGCTGCGCATCACCGCCCAGCTGATCGACGCGGTGGACGATATTCATCTCTGGTCCGAGGTCTACAGTCGGCAGATGGGCGATATCTTCGCGATGCAGGAAGACATCGCCCAGGCGGTGGCCGACGCACTGGGTGATGCACTGGGAATCCAGCGGGTGAACGTTGACGCGCCCTCGCGCGACCTGGCGGCTTACGAGCTGTTCCTGCGCGGTCGTCAATTGTTTCATCAGCGCGCCGATCTACAGATCGCCTATGAAGATCTCAAAGCGGCGGTGGAGCGGGACCCGGAATTCGCCGAGGCCTGGGTCTACCTGGCCGCGACCTGCCAGGTGATGATGGGTTATGCAGGCGTCAGCCTGAGCTTCGAGGAAACACTGACCTGCCGGCAGGAAAGCGCCGACCGGGCGCTGGCGCTGCATCCTGATCACCCCCTGGCGCTGTCGATCATCGGCGACCTGCAGCAAAGGGCGGGCGACCAGCTCGGTGCGCTGGAAACCCGGCAGCGCGCCGCCTTGCTGGCCCAGCACGACGCCACGCCGATCCTCTGGTACGGCATCGATTTGTTGCACCTCGGCTATATCGAGGAAGCCATTGCATTGCTCGAACAGAGCTATCGCAGCGACCCTTTGAGTTCGGTGAAAAACGGCTGGCTGGCCATCGCTTACATGGCCGGCGGTCGTCATGCCCTTGCCGAACCACGGATGGAATTTGCCGATCAGAACGGCTGGCCGATCGCTGCGCTGATCGACCTCAACAACCTGGGCGCTGCCGGGCAGCGCGAGCAGGTTGTCGAACGGGTCAGCGCCCGCCTGGAATCGGTCGAGCCGGAAACGCTCGAGCCGCTGATCGAGGCGATTCACGACCCCAGTCAACTGCCTCGATTGATGGCGGGCCTGACCGAGGAATCGGAGTTGATGGCGGTTGCATTGGGCGCCGAGAGCCTGCTGCTGTTCGGCGCGGTCGACCTGTTTTTCGAGTTTTTGGGCATGGCGCTCAGCAACCCCAATGAGGGTGCGCCGGCGATGTTCAATACCTACTGGTTCCGCTCGGTCTGGCAGCCACCCATGGGCGCGGTGCGCGACGATCCGCGCCTGTACCAGCTCGCGGAGGAGCTGGGGGTTGTCGAAGTCTGGGAACAGCGCGGATTCCCGCCCGGCTGTCGACGGGCCAACGAGGAACAGCCACGACTTGATTGCTCGAATTGGCCGTTCTCAGGCTGAAGATCAGCTTGGGTTGCGTTCGTATTCCGAAGGCGGCGGCCCGGCCATGGAAAGGATCAGCATGTGCGGCACGGTCAGCGCGGCCAGGCCGATGAAGACCAGCTGCATCAGCAGAGCGTCGGCCGCCACCCCGGTGCTCAGCCAAAGGCCCACCAGCCCGGCGCCCACCAGGGTCAGCAGGGTGTAGATCACGACCTCCTGGCGCATGGGCCCGCGCCAGTCGGGGGGCATGTGCTGCCAGCTGCGATAGAAGTGGCGCAAGCTGTGCAGGCAGCAGAAATAAACGGCGAAATAGACCAGCGGCGGGGTTGCCCAGGCCAGCACCAACAGCAAGCCGATTTCGACCGGCAGCAGCAGGCGCGTCCGGCTCAGGAAAAGACCCAGGCCCAGACCGACCGCGATCAGCAGCGGGACCGGCAAGGCCAGGGCCAGGGCCAGTGCTTCGGCTTCAGGTCCGGAGAGCATGGAAAACAGCCACGCGACCTCGTCGGTGTGGAAGCCGATGGGCAGCAGCAATAGCCAGGCGCCGGCAAGCCACTGCACTGGCCGCGCTGCGGGTTTGAAATCACCGCCGAAATGCACCGCACTGAGGGCAAGAAAAACAGCCAGCGCGATGACCGGTGCCAGCCACCAGGCCACGATCACGGCAGCGGCCAGCACCAGGTAGAAAAGGTTGAAGCGCAATCGGGGAAACCGCTGCTGCCAGAAAGCGGTGTTGCGCAGCAAGACACCGTCCAGCGCACCATGCGGCAGTCCCAGAAGAACCACGCCCAGGGCCAGCAGGCCATAGGTCACCCACACGGGGATCAAATCGCCGAGGCCGGCATACAGCAAAACCATGACGGCCGCTGCGGCGGCAAAGGTCTTGAACGCGGGGTCCGCGCGGGACTGGCGAAGACGCGCCGTTGCAGCGGTCTTCGGCATCAGCCGGGCGCTGCGACCGACCACTGCCGCGCGGGCAGCAGTCCACGCAAAAACATTCCGGTCGGCAGGCTGCGAATGACTTGCATGCTGTCCAGGATACTGGCCTCGTCGTTCAAAAAACGCACCACGCTGTCTGGCCGAGCGTGCTCAAACAACTGGGTGAACACGTTCGGCGCCTGGGACAGGTTATCGCTGACGACGTGCAAAAACAACTTGTCCATGCCCGACTGCACCAGGGGATCGCGCGCCTGGCCGACCGCCGGACGACCGGCCTGCAGTTCTTTCAGGCAGCGCTCCGCCCAGGCTTGGATGCGCAGGAACGCATAGCCGCTGGACGGGCGCACGGCACCGCCGCCCATGCCCGCCTGCACCGGCTCTCTCGAGAGGTCCCGCCGTTCCGGCGGCAATCCCATGGGCAGGCAGCCGGCTTCCCGGCGTAGGACCCGATGACCGGTCAGGCCGCGCTCGACCAAAAGGCGATCGAGGTCCTGCTGCAGAACATCTTTCGCAACCCGCCCGGTCGAGAAGCGGGTCGCTTCGACCAGCGCCCGGTTTGGCGTGAACGGCAGCAGGTAGGTGAACAACAGCCCGTGGCGATCGCAGCGCAGCTGCGTCATCAGCTCCACGCTTTGAGTATGGAAGCGCGGCTCGCCGTCGAATTCGATCTCGACGCCGGTAAATGCCTGCAGCAACGCAGCCTGGTCGATTTGGCTCATCGCGGGAGGGCGACAGTCGACAACCTCGGCAGCGCTGATCTGCCCGCCGCCGGTCTCAATCTGCCAGCCCGATGCTCGACGCCGAAGACCATTGACCCGGGTGTTGCGATGCAGCCTGATGGCAGGGCTCTGTTCGATCGCGCCCAGGTGGTGGCGGTAGAAGTCGATCGAGCGGATGTACTGGTAGCTGTAGCGTCGGCTCTGGCGCTCGATAAGGGTGCGGTTGTTGCGGCCGACCAGCCAGCGCGGCCAGCGATGGCTCACCAGGTGATCGTGGCGATGACGCGGCTCGGCGAAAAAACACCAGCTGCGATCGTCCTGGTATTCCTGCCGGGTTTCGATGACGACCACCGAGCGTCGATCACCGCTGGCAGCCAGGCGGCCGGCCAGCGACAAACCTGCGCAACCACCGCCGATGATCGCCAGATCATGATCGAAACCCGAAGCTGACGGCCT
>CAZUTZ010000204.1:0-4864 GCA_964623655.1 uncultured Wenzhouxiangella sp. | reverse complement strand
TTCGGAGGGCGCACAGCGCCCGGAGAACGCTGACGCGACAGCGTCAGCAATCCCCGGCCCCCTCATTCACGAAAGCAGGCACTGCCCTGCGCGCGCTTTTTTATTTTGACCTCCCCAATGCGGGATCGAACCCCCCGGTTCGATTGACGGCCGGGCTCAAAGCCAGAACAGCAGCCACAACAACCCGATCAACAGCAAGGCCGCCAATCCCGTGGCCTGGATGGTCCGCTGACCACGCTCGTACCAGCGCTGTACTTGACCCCAGCGCTGGCTAAGAAAGTCGCTTGATCGCTTCCGCTGTGCCGCCGGTGCGGCCAGGCCGGGCAGGTGCCTGGCCAGGGCTTCCAGCGCCACGACCAGATCGCCTTCGGGAATCGTCCGAGCGGGGCTCCAGCGCAGCCGGTCACGCACGGCAACCAGGAAACCGGCCAGCAGCAGCGGCCAGACGGCCGCCCACAAGACATAGGCTTTGGGCGGCTGGATCAGATCATGCGTCATTGCCCAGAGCCAGGGGACGACCAGCCCGGCAATGACCAGCAGCAGCCAGGCAGGCTGCAGCGAGGGATTGCGGGAGCGGGTTGACTGGGCCAGCCGCCAGGCGCGCCACAGCAGCAGGGCGGTGGCCGTCGAAGTCAGGGTCAGAAGCGTGACCAGCCAGCCCTCGTCCAGCGGTACCGGCAGATGGTCTTTGAGGGCATTCTTGGCCAGGTAGCCGCTGGTCAGCGGAAAAGCGGCCAGTGCCACGGCCGGAAGGAGAAATAAGCCTCGGCCCAGCCGGCCGATCGCCAGTGCGCTGCCGCAGGCCATGAACAGCGCGGCCTTGTTCAGGCCGTGATGCAGGGCCATCAGGCCGATGACGGCCAGCAGGACCGTGCGCTGGTCAGGGGCGATGAAAGTGAGCGCGAAAGCGGCCAGGATCAGGCCCATCTGGCTGACGGTTGAATAGGCCAGCACGGTCTTGATGCGCTGTTGAAACAGGCCGATCAGCACGCCGGCAAAGGCGGTGGTCAGACCCAGCCCCAGCAGCAGGCCGCCGACCCAGGCCGGATCGGATTCCAGGCCGGGAACGAAGCGCAGCCAGCCAAGCAGGCCGGCTTTGACGATGACGCCCGAAAGCACTGCGCTGGCCGGCACCGGGGCCACCGGATGGGCCAAAGGCAGCCAGATATGCAGCGGCACGATGCCCATCTTGACCGCGAATCCGGCCAGCAGGAACCAGCGTGCCGGACTATCTGACAGGGCTTCGGTCTGTCCGGCCATTTCGGCAAAGCCGGCGTTGCCGAGGGTGCCGGCCAACAGCAGCAGACCGGTCAGGATGGCCGCCTCGCCGACGAAGGCCATGATCAGATAGATGCGCGCCGCGCGCCAGGCCTGGGCGTTGTGTTCGTGGGTGATCAGCAGGTAGGCCGAAAGGCTGAGCAGGGCATAGCCGATATAGAAACTGGCGATATCACCAGCCAGCAGCAGCAGGGTCATGCCGGTCAGCGCCCCCAGCCAACCGCTCCAGAACCAGCGCCGATCATGGTCGATGGTGTTCCAGGCAAACCAGGCACTCAGGTTCCAGGCCAGCGCGGTGAGCAGAATGAGCGGCCGATTGACGTCATCGACGGCCAGCGTGATGCCGAGTAACGGCGTGGAGAAGGAAACCGAGGGTTGGGCGAGCAGCGGCCAGATCAACAACACTCCGGACCACGGCGTCAGCCGGATGGCAAAGCGGCGCAGCGGATCGGGCGCCGGAAACAGCAGCATCAGGGTCAGCGGCAGTAAAACGGCGACAACCGCGCTCACGGGAAATACTCCGCGACGATGTCGATGACCCAGTTCAGCGGACTCAGAGGGTGACCCGCGAGCAGGCCAACGCCCAGCGCCAGCACCGCCGCGGCGATGGCCGGGCCGACCAGTCCCGCAACCTCAAGGCGGCTGACCGTGACTTCCTTCGGAAAAGCGTCCGGCGTCGGATGCAGCCACATGCGCTTGAGTACCGGCAGGAAATAAGCGGCGTTGAGCAGCGTGCTGGTGACCAGCACGCCGACCACCCAGGAACGATCTACGGCCACCGCGCCCGCGCCGAGATACCACTTGCTGATAAAGCCCGCCACCGGCGGCAGTCCGATCATTCCCAGGGCACCTACAGTGAATGAAGCGCTGGTCCAGGGCATGCGCCGGCCGACGCCGTCGATCTGGTGAATTGATTTGATGCCGAGCAGTTCGGCAAAGGTGCCGGCACAGAAGAACAGGATGATCTTCATCAGGCCCTGGTGGACCAGGTGGACGACGCCGCCGATGGTGGCCACCGGCCCGCCGATGGCAATCCCAAGGATGATGTAGGAGACCTGGCTGACGGTAGAAAAGGCCAGACGTTTCTTCAGGTCGGTCTGGCGCAGCGCCTGGAACGAGCCGTAAATAATCGTGAAAGCCGCGACCAGGAGCAGCGGCAGGTCCATGCCCAGATCGGCCACCAGTTCGGCCCCGTAGACGTCTTCGACCCGTCGCACCAGGCCGAAGGCGCCGGCCTTGACGACCGCGACAGCGTGCAGCAGGGCGCTGACCGGGGCGGGAGCGACCATGGCTTCGGGCAGCCAGCGGTGCAGCGGCACCAGTGCTGCCTTGACGCCCATGCCGATGGTCAGCAGAACAAAGATGACCTGCAGACTGAAGCGCGCGTCGACTCCCAGGCCCGCCAGGCTGCCGCCGGCAATGAAGTCCTGGGGTCCGGCCAGCCCGTACAGCCAGATCAGGCCGATCAGGAACAGCACCCCGCCGGACAGCGTATAGCGCAGGTAGAGCCTTCCGCTGCGAATGGCGGCCGGGGTGCCGCTGTGGACCACCAGCGGCCAGGTCGTCAGGGTCAGGAGCTCATAGAAGATGAAGAAGGTCAGCAGGTTGCCGGCCATGCTGACACCCATGGTCGCGGTCACGCACAGGCTGAAAAAGCCGAAAAAGCGCGCCCGGTTTTGCGAGCGTTCGAGGTAGGCAATGGCGTAAATGGTAGTGACCAGCCACAGCACGGCCGACAGCGAGGCGAACAGCAGGCTCATCGCATCGGCGCGCAGGACCAGATCCAGATTCGGTACCAGCGCGACCCGAAACTCCGGCGTCTCCCCGCTGAACACGAAGAAGCTGATCAGCATGACCAGCAGGAGTTTGAGAATCGCCGCGACCAGATTGATGGTGGTGCGCAGGCGCCAGCGGCGCTCGCCGGCAATGAAGATGATCAGGCCGGCCAGGGCCGAGACCATGACCAGAGCCAGTGGCGTCCAGTACATCAGGGCGCTCATGAAGCGTCCATCCCGGGCGGCAGGCCGGCGGTGATCAGGTCAAGAATCGGGGCGGAGAAAAAGCCTGCCAGAATGGCGCCTACCGCCAGCAGCAGCGCTGCCCAGCTCGCCGCTGTCGGGCTGCGGCGCCTGGAGCGTTGACCCAGCCTGCGGCGCGGATGCAGGCAGACCACCGCCAGGACCCGGAACAGGTAGGCGGCGGCCAGCAGGCCGCCGATGGCGACCAGCACCAGCCAGCCCCAGGCCCGCTGCTCCCAAGCGGCCTCCAGGTAAAGCCATTTGGCCAGAAAGCCGCCGCTGGGCGGCAGGCCCATGATGCTGACGCCGGCCAGCGCCAGGGCGAAGACGTCCAGCGGCATTCGCTGATCAATGCCGGCCAGACGACGCAGGCGATCGGTGCCGATGGCGCGCAGGATATTGGCGGCGGCCAGGAACATCGCGGCCTTGGCCAGGCCGTGCGAGAGCATCTGATACACGGCCGCCTTGAAAGCGAGGTTGCCGGCCAGCGGAAACACCAGCAGCAGGTAGCCCAGCTGGGCGACCGTTGAATAGGCAATGATCATTTTCAGCCGCACCTGGACCAGCGCGGCAAGCGAGCCGTAGACGATGGCAGCTGCGCCGAGCAGGCCCAGCATCAGCGCAACCGCCTCCAGGTTCCAGTCAGCGACGGTCCAGAATCCGAGTCGCCAGATCATGTAGATCGACACCTTGACCACCACCGCCGACAGGATGGCGCTGACCGGGCCCGGCGCATTGCCGTGAGCGGCCGGTAGCCAGGCGTGCAGCGGGAAAATGGCCGATTTGATCAACAAGCCGACAATCATCAGGCTCATCGCGGTGACCGGCAGCCATTCCGCCTGCAGGCGCTCGCCGACCCGATACAGATCCAGGGTGCCGGTCTGGCCGTAAATGAGACCCACGCCGAGCAGATAGAGCAGGGAGGCCAGCAGCGCCAGCAGCAAATAACGCATCCCGGCGCGCAGGGCCAGCGGTTTGCCTTCGACCGTGATCAGGCCGATGGCCGCCAGAGTAACCAGTTCCAGGGTCACATAAAGGTTGAACAAGTCGGCCGACAGCACGAGGGCGTTCATGCTGGCAAACAGGATCAGCCAAAGCGGCCAGAAGCGCTGCCCGGCTGCGCTTGCCGGCGGAAAGCCGTAGCTTGCATGCAGGCTGACCAGCAGGGTGATGCCGATATTGAGCCACAGCATCAACAGGCTCAAGGGGTCCAGCAACCACTCGATGCCCAGCGGCGCGTCGTGACCGGCCAGGGCCAGGCGGTAGGTACCCTGGTCCAGCACCTCCAGGGTCGGCAGCAGCAGCAGCAGCGGCAGTGGTATCAGGCCAAGGCGGACGCCCAGGCCGGCATAGCGGGGGGCGGCGACGATGAAACAGGCTGCCAGCAGCGGCAGAAAGACGATCAGCGCCAGCGCGTTAGCCGTCATCCTCGCCGCCTTTGCTGTCGGCGGACAAGCTTACCTCGCCGGTCTCGCGGTACAGCCGAACCATCAGCGCAAGTGCAAAGGCCGTCGCCGAGACGGCAATGACGATCCCGGTCAGGACCAGCGCCTGCGGCACCGGGTCGG
>CAZUTZ010000203.1:0-4915 GCA_964623655.1 uncultured Wenzhouxiangella sp. | reverse complement strand
CATCCGCGCCCCTGAACACTAACGAAACTGACAATCCCGAAACAGGCTGAAAAGGAGTTTCAGTGGCACCAAAGCGCCACTGGAATCAGACGCCCCGAAAAAGCCGATCTGACCCACGGCTCGCCAACAGCCAGCGCCACTCGCCGGTAACCCCACACTCCAAGAGGATCGCCAGCAGCCAGCGCCGCTCCCCGCTACCCCCTTAACCCCGACCCCTTACCAACCCTCGACAATCGTCTTGCGTTCCATCGTATCCATGCGCGCGATCGCCTCATCGGCGTAATAGGAATCGCTGCGAATCGACTCCGTCGAGATCTCGGCAAAAATGCAGCCCTTGCGGGTGCGGAAAGCGTGCATCTGGTCACGCTCGACCAGCAGCTTGTCGCCAGGCTTCAAGTGGATGATATCGCCTTCAAGATCCACCTCCAGATCGCCCCAAAGCATGTGGAAGGTTTCTTCCTTGCGCTTGTGCTTGTGGTGCGGATGCTTCTGACCCGGCAGCATGATCAGAAATTTATTGCAGTATTCGCGGTTGATCGAATTGATCAGCACGCAGCCGGTTTCGCGAAAACGATCCAGCCCGTAGTGGTGTGAAACCTCGATGCTGATATCGTCGCCGAGTGCAATGCCGGCCTCGTAGAGCTGGCCCTTGGCGTCGTGCAGAATGCCGCGCAGCTGGGTGTACTGGTCGTGCTGGGCGTGCTCGAATACCGCCTCGTTTTCGACGTAGTCACGGCTGGCGACAAAGCGCGCCCGGTACTGGCCGAATTGCCCGGAAGTGAGCTGGCCGTCCTGACACGGCATGGCGAAAAAGACATCGCCCCGCTCGATCGACTCGCCCTTCTTGATCGCCCGGCGCGCGAAAACACCACGCTGCAGCTGCAGCAGTGATTCATACTCGCCCTGGCTGACGTGCTTGCCGTCATCCACACCGCAAATGGCGCGCGCGCGCTCGGCGGCGGCAATCCACTGCCCGGCCTGCTCGGGATTCATGGAATACTTGTTCAGGCTGATCTTGTCGGTGGTGACGCCAAAATGGCGCTCAAGCAGCTTCGCGCCCTTGGCCACCGCCACCATGACCACCTCGGTATTGTCCGGCGCCTCGTGGCCCGAGTAGCCGACGGTGACATAGGGATAGCGCCGGATCATCTTGGCCATGAAGTTCATCGCGTGCTGCTCGGGCGGGGTCGGATACAGCGAGACGCAGTGCATCACCGCCAGTTCCGGCACACGCTTGTGCAGAAAAGTCACCAGGTTGTCGATCTCGTAGATCGAAAGGCCACCGGTCGAGGCGATGACCGGCTTGTTGGTCCGGGCAATTTCCTCCAGCAGCGGCCAGTCGGTCGCCGAGCAGCTGGCGACCTTGATGATTTCTATGCCCAAAGCCTGGCAGAGGCCCACCGACGGCTCGTCGAAGGGGGTGGCCACGGTGACCAGGCCGGCAGCACGAGCGGCATCGACCAGGCGTCGAAACTGGCTGTCGTCCAGACGCGTGCTTTCAAAGCGCGGGATGTGCTTGATGTCCTCCCGGCCTTTGGCGTCAGGATGAATGAAGCTGTCGAGCTCGCGGAACTGAAACTTGACCGCCGCGCGCACCCGATGCTCGCGCGCCAATCGCCCGGCGGCCTCGATGATTTTCAGACCATGGTCAACATCGCCCTGGTGATTGTTGGCCATTTCGAAAATGTGCAGATCTTCAAAAATCTTGCTCATGCTGGATTAGCTTCCTGTATTCAATTCTTGTGCAATGCAAATCGGGCCTCAGGCCACCGGGTCGGGCTGGCCGCACAAAGCCAGGGCCTCGGTCAGGCTGACCAGACGGTCGTCCACGTAATAGTCTGCCGGCGGCTTGCCGAATTTCAGCTCATCGTAACGCACGCCCCAGCGCCG
The DNA here is from genome assembly GCA_964623655.1 of uncultured Wenzhouxiangella sp. Taxonomy (GTDB): domain Bacteria; phylum Pseudomonadota; class Gammaproteobacteria; order Xanthomonadales; family Wenzhouxiangellaceae; genus Wenzhouxiangella. The sequence continues at coordinate 3,025 of CAZUTZ010000203.1, read as the reverse complement.
CATTTGATCAGCAGTCACAGCGCGCCAGTCCTTGCCGGTGCCCGAGCCACGCGCCGTGAACAAGGTGATCTTGCAACCGGCAGCGTGCAGTGCGTTGACTCTGGCCACGTTGTCCATGATCGGCCCGGCCGCGGCGTAGTCCAGCTCGGGTACGGCCTCGGCCAGTACGCCATCGATATCGATCACCAGCTTGCGGGGACGCGCAGGGCCCGGTGTGCTCGACACTGGATCGCTGGACGAACGCTCAGCCAGGACGGCCTCGACCCGCTGAATGTCTTCGAGCGTGTCGATGCTGATCTGCGTTTCTTCCATCACCAACGCGCCGGCGCGCGCGCCCAGCAGCCGGTCCTGCTCGAGTACGCAACGGCGCAGCACGTAGGCCACGCCGTTGCGGTGATAAACCGGCTTGAGCTGCTGTCGGGCGACGATCCCGGCGCCGCGCGGGTCGTGGAAATCCATCCGACCCCCGTCGTCGATGCTCAGCTGCTTGAGCGGATGAGCCTTGAGATCGGTCGGACTGACGGTCCAGACCGAGTCCAGCTCCTCGTCAAGCAATTTGTCGAGCGCGGCTGTGACCTCTGCCGCCCGCCGCAGTGGCGAGGTCGGCTGCAGCATGACGACAATGTCGTAGTGCAGGCCATCGTCGGCTTCCGTTGCTTGCAGTGCCTGGGTCAGCACCTCGATATCACCGATGCGATCACCGGACAGCTCGGGCGGACGCATGAACGGCACATCCAGGCCGCCTTCAATCGCGGTCTGGCGGATCAGCAGATGATCGGTGGAAACGACGGCCCGATCGACCCAGTCAAGCTGCGCGACCAGCTCGGCGGTGTATTGCAGCAGCGGTTTGCCGGCCACCGGATGGAGGTTTTTGAGGTGAATGCCTTTGCTGCCGCCGCGGGCGGGCACCACCACCAGGATTTTCTGACCAGCGCGCACGGTGGTCAGTACTCGATGCGCACTACCCGACCCTCACGGGCCGAGCGCAGGGCCGCAACAATCACCCGCATGGTGTCCATGCCGGCGTCCAGATCGATGGGCGATGGCTGGTCGGGGTTTTCCAGCAGTGCGGCCATGTGCTCGATCTCACCACGGAAATCGTCCGGTCGGGTCTTGTGCACGCGCTCTTCCTGAACCGCCCCGTCATGACCGACCATCCGGACCAGATCATGTTCGGCATCAACGCTGACCTGCCACTCCAGATACCCGTCCGCGCCCTCCAGACGCAGCCATTTCTGCGCCGGACGGGTCACCACGTCCTGGACGATGGTGCCGACCAGGCCACGGTCCGTGCGCACCGACAGCTGGGCAATGCGGTCATAGGCCGCGCCATCGACTTCAACCTCGTCGAGCATGCAGGTGACCTCGGCGATGCGACCGCAGCCGGCCAGGTCGGCAAAATACTGCCAGATGTTGATGGCATGAGAGTGCTCACCGAGGGCACCGCCGCCCCTGGAAGTAAAACCCAGGTAAGTGTCGGCCGGGCCGGCCAGCCAGGGATGGGCGGCGAAAATGCCGCCCCAGTGCTCGCGCGTCATGGCCCGAAGCGTCGTGATATCACCCAGTGCATGACCCTTGAGCCAATCAGCGGCGATCTGAGTATGACGGGTCAGCCGGTGGTTGTAGCCGACCAGGATACGCACATCGCCTTGCGCGGCGGCACGGACCAGTTCGGTACACGGGGTCAAATCCGGCGGACACAGCGGCTTTTCGATCAGCATCAGCGATGGCCGGCTATTGCGCAATTCAGCCAGGGCCAGGCCGATATGGGTATCCGGCGGCGTTCCCAGAATGACCACATCAAAGTGTTCGCCGCTGACCTCATCCGGCGTGGCCAGCCGAATGCCATCGTCCCAGGCACCGTAGCGCGCCGGATAAATGTCGCTGCGGGTGCGCTCAAGCGCGGTCGGGTCGACATCGACCATCGACACCTGCCAGCCGATCTGACGGGCACCGTGCGCCAGGTGGTTGCCGATGGAGCCGGCACCTAGGATCTTGACTGTGGTCATCGGAATTTTTCTCGAAGGTTACGGTAGAGAAGGAATGCTGCGCCGAGCCGACATTTTACCAAGCATCCGCTATCAGGCCGGGGCCAGTCTGAACACGTTGGACTCCAGCTCCTCGACGCCGGGCAACCCGTCCAGCCCCAGGCAGGCCGCCATCTGCCGGCAGCGCTGCTCGACTTCGACCCGATCAATATCGGGAAACATATGGGCCAGGTAGGGACGGTAATTGGCCGTGCCCGGAATACGCTCTTCGAACAAGCGCAGCAGGCGCCGGAGACCGAGCAGCGCCGCGGTCCAGCGCCTTGACCTCGATGCCGTCGCGCCCTCCGGCCCCAGCTTCCCCTCCAGGCAATCGAGAATCCGCTCACAGGCCAGGTCATCGGCACCCAGACCGGCCAGGGCACGGTTCATCAGGGCCTGCCCGCCCGCTGCCGCCTGCTCGGCAAACAGCGCCTCGGGTGCGCTGTCGGCACGATCAACCCAGCCCTGGACTTCCTCCAGGCTGGAAGCGGAAAGACTGATGCCGTTGGGCAGCGGGTGATCATACTCGGCGGAAACCACGGGCCGATAAGCCAGGGCTGGACGCCCCAGCTGATAGGCCTCCACGGCGGTCGTGCAGCCGTTGTGGATCAGGCCCTGGCTGGCCAGTAACCAGGCCACGACGTTGCCGTGCTGGGCAACAACGACGTTTTTCAAGCCGGCCGCCAGATGCTCCCAGGTATCGGCCCGTTCACTGGGGTGCGGACGGATGACGATATTGGTCTCCGGCTGGCTGCGGGCCAGTGCGGGAACCAGCTCGCAGAACGCTTTAAACAGCTCGAACTTGTGGGCCGCAAAACCGCCCCGGGGGTCATTGGGACGCTGCTCCCTGAGCCATTTCAGGTGCCGGTTCTGGCGCGGCTGCAGGTGATTGACGCGGGAAAAATTGGTGTTGATCAGAATGAAGCGACCGTGCGTGGACTGGATGCTGGCCACTTCGGCACTGAACAGTTTGCGCAATCCGGGTGTGAGCAGGTCGG
>CAZUTZ010000202.1:0-4969 GCA_964623655.1 uncultured Wenzhouxiangella sp. | reverse complement strand
GTCTTGATCTGCGCGATGTTCCGGCGCACCTGACGGATCTGATGACGCTGGGTCAAGCTGCCGTTGGCGTGCTGCAGGCGCAGACTGAACTGCTCCTTGCGCATCTCCAGCAGCAAATCCTTGAGTTCCGCTGCGTCTTTCTGGCGAAGTTCGCTGGCTTTCATCACATGCTCCTTGCGACGAACGTCGTTTGCACGCTGAGCTTGGCTGCGGCGCGGCGGAAGGCTTCACGCGCGACATCCTCGCTCACGCCCTGGATTTCATAAATCATTCGGCCAGGCTGCACCGGAGCCACCCAGTACTCGACGTTGCCCTTGCCCTTGCCCATGCGCACTTCGACCGGCTTCTTTGTGATCGGCTTGTCGGGAAAGACCCGGATCCACAGCTTGCCGCCGCGCTTGACGTGACGCGTAATGGCCCGGCGAGCGGATTCGATCTGACGCGCCGTCAGAAAACCGCGCGTCGTAGCCTGCAGCCCGAACTCGCCGAAGCTGACCCGGTTACCGACCAGCGCCAGACCCCGATTGCGGCCCTTTTGCTGCTTTCTGAATTTTGTCCGTTTCGGCTGCAGCATGATTAACTCTCCTTGCGTCCGCCCCGACCGGGGGTTTCAGCGCTTTCTTCGGCGTGCAGATCAAACACATCGCCCTTGTAAACCCAGACCTTGATGCCGATAACCCCGTAGGTCGTTTTCGCTTCGGCAGTCCCGTAGTCGACGTCCGCGCGCAGCGTGTGCAGCGGCACCCGGCCTTCCCGATACCACTCACTGCGCGCGATGTCGGCGCCGTTCAGACGCCCACCAACCTGGACCTTGATGCCCAGAGCACCCAGGCGCATGGCGTTACCCACGGCGCGCTTCATGGCGCGGCGAAACATCACTCGTCGCTCGAGCTGTTGCGCGATACTTTCGGCGACCAGCTTGGCGTCCAGCTCGGGCTTGCGAATTTCATTGACCCGAATATTGGTCGGCACACCCATGATCTTGCTGACCTGGCGGCGCAGCTTCTCGATATCCTCGCCCTTCTTTCCAATGACGATGCCCGGGCGCGCGGTGTGAACCGTAATTTCGGCCGATTTGGCCGGGCGCTCGATCTGAATATGGCTGATCGCGGCATGCGCCAAAGCCTTGTTCAGAAAAGCACGCGCTTCGAGATCGGTATTGAGGTAGTCGGCGAATGCCTCGCCCTCGGCATACCACTTGGCAGACCAGTCTTTGGCGATGCCCAAGCGAATTCCAGTTGGATGTACCTTGTGACCCATTTCTTATCCTTAGCTTTCCGCCAGTACGACAGTGATGTGGCTACTGCGCTTCAGGATGCGGTTGTAGCGACCCTTGGCACGCGGCATCCCGCGCTTCATCGTCGGGCCTTCATCGACCCAGATGCGCTCGACCATGAGCTCATCGATATCGGCACCGGAATTGTGCTCGGCGTTGGCAACCGCCGACAGCAAGACCTTGCGAATGATCTGGGCCGCCTTTTTGTTGCTGAACATCAGCAACTCGTCGGCGCGCTCGACGGGCAGGCCGCGGACCTGATCAGCCACCAGACGCGCTTTTTGCGCCGAGATCCTTGCACCCTTGAGTTTTGCTTTCGCTTCCATCACCGTGGTTCCTGTTATCTGGACTTGCGATCAGCGACGTGACCCTTGAAGGTCCGCGTCGGCGCAAACTCACCTAGCTTGTGCCCGACCATGTTCTCGTTGATCAGAATCGGCACATGCTGACGGCCGTTATGGATGGCGATCGTCAGACCGACCATGTCCGGCAGAATCATCGAACGCCTCGACCAGGTCTTGATCGGGCGCTTGTTGTTGGTCTCGATCGCCGACTGCACCTTGGCTGCAAGGTGGTGGTCGATGAACGGTCCTTTCTTAATTGAACGTGGCATGTCGGAATCCTGTCACTTATTTACGCTTGCGCGGCCGCGAAATATACTTGCTGGTCCGCTTGTTGGTTCGAGTCCGCTTGCCCTTGGTCGGCCGGCCCCAGGGCGTGACCGGGTGGCGGCCGCCTGAAGTCCGGCCCTCGCCGCCGCCGTGCGGATGGTCGACCGGGTTCATGGCGACACCGCGAACGGTCGGGCGAACGCCGCGCCAGCGCCTGGCGCCGGCCTTGCCCAGTTTCTCCAGGTTGTGTTCGGCGTTGGCGACCTGGCCGATCGTGGCCCGGCAGCGCGTCAGAATCTTGCGCATCTCACCGGAACGCAGCATGACCGTGGCGTACTGACCCTCGCGCGCGACCAGTTGCACGGCCGAACCTGCACTGCGGGCCAGCTGACCGCCCTTGCCGGGCTTGAGCTCGACGTTGTGAAGCTGTGTTCCGACCGGAATCGCCCGCAGCTGCATGGCGTTACCCGGCTTGATGGGTGCTTCCGACCCGCTCAGGATCTGATCACCCGCCCGCACGTTGCGCGGCGCAAGAATGTAACGGCGCTCACCGTCTATGTACTTGACCAGGGCGATATGCGCGCTGCGGTTTGGATCGTATTCAATCCGCTCGACCACACCCTTGATGCCGTCCTTGTCGCGCTTGAAATCGATGACCCGGTAGTGGTGCTTGTGGCCACCCCCCTTGTGACGGGTGGTGATACGACCGGCATTGTTGCGACCGCCGGAAGACTTCTGGGCCTCCAGCAGCGGCGCGTACGGCTTCCCCGACCACAAGTGGTCGTGGCGGATCGATACCTTGCCGCGACGGCCCGGTGAAGTTGGTTTTGCTTTGACGATTGCCATTTCTAATAATCCCGGCTTTCAATATCCGAAGTCAGTCGCCCTGCAGCTCTTCAATGACCTGCCCGGCGCGCACCCGCACGTAAGCCTTTTTCCAATCCTTCTGCCGCCCGGGCCGAAAGCGAAAGCTTTTCCGCTTGCCCTTGACGTTGACCACGCGAACATCTTCGACGTCGACCTTGAACAGGCCTTCGACAGCCTGCCTGATCTCCGTCTTGTCGGCGTCCTTGCTGACCTCGAACACGTACTGGTTCGAATCAGCCTGCAGACGCGCCGTCTTTTCCGAAATGTGCGGAAAGCGGATGACCTGGTACATACGCTCGTTTTTCATGCCAGCCACTCCTGAATCTTTTCAACCGCCGCACGGGTCATGACGACCTTGTCGGCAGAAACCAGGCTGACCGGATCAACGCGGTCGGCCGCCAGCACGAACAAGCCCGGCAGATTGCGCGTTGCCAGGTACAAGTTGCTGTCCGGCTCGGCATCGACCACCAGACCACGCTGCACACCGAGCTCTGCCAGCCGCTCGGCGGCCAGTCGAGTGCGCGGCTCGTCGAGCGCCAACGAATCGACCACAATCAGGCGCTCATGGCGCAACAGTTCCGACAGGATCGCTTTCAACGCGCTGCGGTACTGCTTGCGGTTGACCTTTTGACTGAAGTCACGCGGCTGCGCGGCAAACGTCACGCCACCGGAACGCCACAGCGGACTGCGGATGGTGCCGGCACGGGCGTTGCCCGTCCCTTTCTGACGCCACGGCTTGCGGCCACCGCCGGAAACTGCCGAGCGATTCTTCTGCGCCTTGGTTCCGGCGCGAGCGCCGGCGAGGTAGGCATTGACTACCTGATGAACCAGCGGCTCGGAAAACTCTCGCCCGAAAACACCGTCGGAAACCTGCATTTTCGAACCGTCTGAAACTACGAGTTCCATGTCTATGCTCCTAATCGCCTCAGGCCTTGACAGAAGGGCGAACGAATACGTGGCCGCCCGGCGCACCGGGCACGGCACCGCGGATCAGCAGGAGATTCCTGTCGGCGTCAACGCGCACCACTTCCAGATTCTGCGTCGTAACGCGCTCGCTACCCATGTGACCGGCCATTTTTTTGCCCTTGAACACCCGACCGGGTGTCTGGCACTGGCCGATTGAACCCGGCGCGCGGTGCGCCAGAGAGTTGCCGTGGGTGGCATCCTGCATGCGAAAGTTGTGACGCTTGACCGCGCCGGCAAAGCCCTTGCCCTTGCTGGTCCCGGAAACGTCCACGCGCTGGCCCGCCTCGAAGCGAGCCACGGTGATTTCAGCGCCGATTTCGATATCGGCAAGCTGGTCGCCGTCCAGCCGGAATTCCCAAAGCCCTTCGCCAGCCTCGACGCCGGCTTTGGCGAAATGACCGGCCGCCGGCCGGTTGACCAAAGACGTGCGACGGCCACCGCTGGTGACCTGGATAGCCGTGTAGCCATCAGCCTCCAGGGTGCGAATCTGGGTTACGCGGTTGGGATGGACCTCAACCACAGTCACGGGTACCGAAGTGCCGTCTTCCGAAAACACCCGGGTCATACCCTTTTTCTTGCCTACAAGTCCGATCGTCATTGCAATTTCCTCCCGCCCAATCAATACAGCTTGATCTGGACATCGACGCCTGCGGCGAGGTCCAGCTTCATGAGCGCATCAACGGTCTTGTCGTTGGGATCGACGATATCCAGCAGCCGCTTGTGGGTCCGGATCTCGTACTGGTCACGCGCGTCCTTGTTCACGTGCGGAGAAATCAGAACCGTGTAGCGCTCTTTCCGGGTCGGCAAGGGAATAGGTCCCCGAACCTGAGCGCCGGTGCGCTTGGCGGTATCCACGATTTCCTGGGTCGACCGATCGATCAAGCGATGATCGAAACCCTTCAAACGAATACGGATTTTCTGTTCGGCCATTGCCGTACGCCTTTAGTCTGTAAAAGAACCCAACTTTGCCGCCCTTTCGAGCGACGACTTCCATGACCCGAAGATCAAGAGCCCCTTCAACCTGAGGCTGAAGGGGCCCGTTGACTCGAGCCGCCCATTATAGCAGCGGCTCAGCAAAAAAATCCAGAAGTTTATTCGTGGATTTTGGCAACCACGCCGGCGCCGACGGTGCGGCCGCCTTCGCGGATGGCGAAACGCAGGCCTTCTTCCATGGCGATCGGCGCGATCAGTTCAACCTGCATCTGCACGTTGTCGCCCGGCATCACCATCTCCACGCCTTCCGGCAGCT
>CAZUTZ010000201.1:0-5011 GCA_964623655.1 uncultured Wenzhouxiangella sp. | reverse complement strand
AATCAGCGCCGGCGCTGGCATCACAGCCGGTAGCCGTCGGCTGCAATGATGGTCCGCGCCGTCTCGCTGGTCCGGACCCAGTCCAGAAATGCGCTGGCGGCCTCTGGCTCGCGCGCGCTGTTCAGCAGCACGGCCTCCTGAATGATTGCGGGATAGCTGTCCGGGTCCGGCATCCAGCGTGAGCCTGCCCCGTGTTGGCGTTCATGGTGGATAACCTGCGACAGCGCCACGAAGCCGAAATCCGCGTTGCCGGTGGTGACGAAGTTGAAGGTCTGGCCGATGCTCTGGCCGGTCACGAGTCGGCCCCGCCCCGGTTCGATGCCTTGGGCCTGCATCATCGCCTCGGCCGCCGCCCCATAGGGCGCCACGCGCGGATTGGCGATGGCCAGGCGACGATAATCGCCGCCTTGCAGCAGGCCAATCGCGTCGTCCGGGATTCTCGCTGGATCGGGGCTCCACAGCACCAAAACGCCCCGGGCATAGACAAAGCGACTGTCGGCCACCGCGTGACCGCCTGCTACCAGGTCAGCAGTGCGCAGATCGTCGGCCGAAAAAAACACATCGAAGGGCGCGCCTTGGCTGATCTGGGCAAAGTGCTTGCCCGAAGAGCCGCTGCTGATGGCGAACTGAACGCCGTTTTCTGCGCCATAGACCTCGGCCAGGCGCTCCAGTGTGGCGGTGAAATTGGCCGCCACGGCGATGCGGATTTCGGTCGCAAGCGCCGGCATCGCGGCCATGACTAGCAGGCAGAACAAGAACAGGCGTTTCATGGGTGAGTCTCCCGGGGGGATGAGGAACCGGCTTAGTCGGTGACGGCAAGAACGACATGCGGCGCCTTGACCAGGGCGCAGACCTGAGCGCCCTCGTGCAGCCAGCCTTCGTCCAGCGCATCCATGGTCACGACGGCGGTCAGCGTGCGTCCGGCGGCGAGCGCCAGCGTCACTTCGGCATTGACGGCACCGGGCTGGACGCGAGTGACCGTGCCGCACAGACGGTTGCGTGCGCTGTAGCGAACGTGCTCCGCGGCCTCGCACAGAATCACGAACGAGGCCTTGATCAGCACCTGAACCTCGCGACCGGCGCGCAGCAGATCCATCTGTTCGGCGGTCTCATGCGTCAGCACGGTGGAAACTTCGATGCCGTCGCCGATATCGACCGTGACCACATCGTTGACCGCGCCTTTGCGGTAATCGCTGACCTTGCCCTGGAACTGGTTTCTTGCCGATGTACGCATGGCCAATCTCCGCATCAGATTCCAATGGTCGGGCGCATCTTGCAGGCCCCGTTTCTCGAGGTTCTCGCGCATCAGGCACATGAACATCCGATGCTCATGCTCCGCCGCCCGATAGTGATTGATGACCTGCAAGCCATAGTCGGTCAGCGCCGTGCCGCCGCCGTGTTGCCCGCCGGCCTGGCGTACCACCAGTGGCTGCTCGGCCAGATTGTTCATGGCGTCGACCGCATCCCAGGCGGCCTTGTAGCTCATGCTCATGGCCCGTGCCGCGGCTGAGATCGATCCGGTCGCCTGAATCTGCTCGAGCAGTTCAATACGCCCGCTGCCGGCAAAGCTGCTACCGTCGATGCGGAGCCAGAAGCGGCCGTCGACTTGAGTCTGGTTCATAGTCAGCACTGTTTCACGATGCGTTATATCCAGCAGAATATAGCGCTACGCTGCGGTCTCGATTGATCCCGGTCAATTTCGATTTGATGAGCGCGATTTCTCTCTTGGTTACTGTTCGCTCGCTGCGCTCCTATCCTGGGCTGGATCCTATCCGCGGGGTGCGCTGGGCGTCGCGCTGACCAGCCGCGCGATGGGCTCGGTGCGCGGATGGCTGGCCAGGGCGATCTTCAGCATCATCGATAGCGGCACGGCCAGAAACATGCCGACCGGGCCCAGGATCCAGCCCCAGAATACCAGCGACATGAACACCACCAGGGCTGACAGGCCGAGCCGGTCGCCGAGGATTTTGGGTTCGATCAGGCTGCCGATGGCTTGGTTGACGATCAGGTAACCCACCAGCACCCAGATTGCGGTGGCGGTTCCGTGCTGGATCAGGGCGACCAGGATGCCGGGCACGGCGGCGACCAGGGAGCCGACGGTGGGGATGAAGTTGAGCAGGAAGGCGAGCACGCCCCAGAGCAGGGCGAAATCGACGTCGAAGAGCCACAGCCAGATGCCGATCAGTACGCCGGTGGCCAGGCTGGTCAGTGCCTTGATGCCGAGGTAGCGGTAAAGGTCGTGTACGAAGCCGGCCAGTACCTGTGAGGTGCGCTCCGGATCACGCGCCACGCTGCGGATGCGGTCGGGCAGGGTGTGGGCCTCCAGCAGCATGAAGATCACGGTCAGGAAGACCACCAGCCCGTGCGAGAGCATGACGCGGATGCCGCCGGCCAGGTTGCCGAGCAGCGCCATGATGTTGCCCGGCTCCAGCAGGCGCGGCATGTCCAGCCATTCCTCGTCGATCCCTAAGCCGATCAGGGTGGGACGTAGTTCTTCCAGCAACATCTCCAGACGCTGTTCGTAGCGCGGCAGGCGCGACAGGAAGCCGTCGAGTGATGCGGTCAGGACCACCATCAGCAGATAGCCGCCGACCAGCAGCACCAGAAGAATCAAACTGATCGCCAGCCATCCCGGCAGGCCGCGACTTTTCAGGCCGTTGAGGGCGGGCAAGCAGATGACTGTGATGAAGCCGGCCAGCAGAAAGGGAATCAACAGGCTGGCCGCGGCCTTCATGCCGGCGGCAATGACAATCACGGCAGCCAGCGCCAGCAGCGTTTGCAGGGGGCTGGCCGGCAAGCCACGGTGAGGCAAGGCAGACATGGCGATGGCGCTCCGTCACTGCAGGTGCAGCGGCAGTGTGCTGAGCGCCGGTGACAGCGTCATGACGCAGGTTGTCACCCAAACGTCAAACGCTTGCCATGTGACTGACAGCTGACAGGTCTAGCCTGCAGTTCCAGGTCAACTGGACTTTGGCGCATGGAAACGGTCAACGCCTTCCCCTTCAAGCGCCATGTGCGCTCAATCTGGATCTCTGATGTGCATCTGGGCTACTCCGGTTGCAGCGCGGATCATCTGCTCAAGTTTCTGCGCCAGATGCGCTGTGAGAAGCTGTATCTGGTCGGTGACATCGTCGATTTCTGGTCGCTGAAAAAACGCCGCTTCTGGCCGCAGGCACACAACAACGTGGTGCGTTCCATCCTCGGCAAGGCTAAGCACGACACCGAGGTCTATTTCATTCCCGGCAATCATGACGAGGCCATGCGCGGCTATGACGGCATGACTCTGGGCAACGTGGAAGTGCGCGATCGGCTGGTGCACGAAACCGCCGACGGCCGTCGTTTTCTGGTGATGCATGGCGATCAGTTCGATGCCACCGTCGTGAGTTCGCGTTGGTTGGGCATGCTGGGCGCGCGCGTTTACGAAATTCTGTTGCGCGCCAATGGGCTGGTCAACCGGGTTCGCTCACGTTTCGGATATGAATACTGGTCGTTGGCAGCGTTCTTGAAGCACAGGGTCAAGAATGCGGTGAAGTACATCAGCAAGTTTGAACGGGCAGTGGCTGACGAAGCGCGCCGTCAGCAGGTGGATGGTCTGATATGCGGACACATTCACCGTCCCGAGATCGCCATGATCAACGGCGTGAATTATTTGAACTGCGGAGACTGGGTCGAGAGTTGCACTGCGCTGCTGGAACACCATGACGGCAGCATAGAACTGATTCACTGTGCAGACCACAGTTCGGTTCTAAAGACCCTGCCGCCGCTGATCGAGCGTGAGGCGGCTTGACCTTCTTCAGCCCCCGGTCAACCGCTGCATGGCCGCACTCAGCAGGCTCGACGGACTGGCTCCCTTGCCTTGGGATTTTTTCGACCGAATCCACGCCAGCGCCGTTTCCCATTCCTCCCAGTCCTGAAACGCCAGGTAGGGCGGCAGGTCGGCGACGGCCAGGCCTCTTTCGAAGGCTCGGACGTAGTTCATGGAGTCTCTGAGCTGGCCGATGACCGGCACGCGGAAGCCGTCCAGGAAGCCGGCCAGCTCGCGGTAGATGATGGTTTGCGAGCGGATGCGGTTGGCGACCAGGCCGACGGCGGTGTCGCCGCTGCGCACGGCGCGGATGTCCTGCAGGTCGTTCAGGAAACGCCAGCCGGCGCGCATGTCGACCGGGGAGGGCATGACCGGTACCAGTACGGTCTGCGCGCGCTTGATGATCTGTTCGAGCTCGCCGCCGGCCAGGCCCGCCGGGGTGTCGATGATCAGCGTGTCGGTTTCGGCCGGCGGTCGGCTGCTGCCGGAGGCTTCGATTTCGGTGATGGCCGGATAGTCTTCCGGCCGCTGCTTGAGCCAGTCGCTGGTCGATTGCTGCGGGTCCATGTCGGCCAGGGCAACTTCGTGGCCCTCCCAGGCCAGCGCCGAGGCCAGGCTGGTGGCGACGGTGGTTTTGCCGCAGCCGCCTTTGGCGTTGATGACGGCGATGGTGCGCATGCTGCAGTTTCTCCCTCGATTCGATGGACTGGATGCTTCTTCCCGTGCTCAGATTCAGATCTGACGCGGATCCGGCAGCCCCGAGTGCAGCAGCCAGGCCCGTCGTTCCGGATCATACCGCCAGACTTCGCGATGATCGACCACCCGTTTTTGCGCGGTGTGGACGTGATACATGCGCAGGCGAACCACGCGCTCCACGCTCTGGCCGTCGGGGGTGGTCAGGACCTGGCGCACCCGGTATTCCGAGGTCCGGAACTGATGCAGGCGATCGATATCGAGCTGCCGGACCGGATTGGTTTCGAGATAGTCGGGGTGGATGAAGTCGATCAGGGCGTCGAACTCGCTCCAGCGCACCAGGGTCTCCCAGCGCTGCATGGTTTCGGTGCCCTCGCGCTGGACCTGGTTGCCGCCGCAGGCGCTCAACATCGCCAGGGCAAGAAGTGCGAACCCCAATCGGGCAGCGTTTGAAATCATGGCTCCTCCGCAAAATTTGTGGGTAATTCCTCGCGGATTTTGGCCTGATCCGGC
>CAZUTZ010000200.1:0-5036 GCA_964623655.1 uncultured Wenzhouxiangella sp. | reverse complement strand
ATCGCCGGTGATCACCGCCTTGGAGCCGAAGCCAATCCGGGTCAGAAACATCTTCATCTGCTCCGAGGTGGTGTTCTGCGCCTCATCCAGAATCACGAATGCGTCGTTGAGCGTCCGTCCGCGCATGTAGGCCAGCGGCGCAACCTCGATCACGTTGCGCTCGGTCAGTCGCGCTGCGCGCTCGAAACCCAGCATTTCGTAAAGCGCGTCATACAGCGGCCGAAGATAGGGATCGACCTTCTGCGCCAGATCCCCGGGCAAAAAGCCCAGTCGCTCGCCGGCCTCCACGGCCGGGCGCACCAGCACGATGCGCTGCACCCGATCCTTTTCCAGCGCGTCCACGGCACAGGCAACCGCCAGAAAGGTCTTGCCCGTGCCGGCCGGGCCAACGCCGAAATTGACGTCGTGGGCAGCAATGCGCTCCAGATAGCGTTTCTGGTTGGGACCGCGCCCGCGGATCAATCCGCGCCGGGTCTGAATGCTGACCTCGGCGGCACTTTCGTCTTCGTCCAGACCCGCCTGCTGAAGCTGCAGGTTGACCAGCGCAGGCGTGAGAATTTCCCGCTCGGCCTGGCGATACAGCTTGCGCAATACGCGCCGTCCGGCATGGATGGCATCGACATCGCCTTCCAGGCTGAACAGGTTGCCGCGCGCGGCAATGCTGATGCCCAGGCGCTTTTCAATCAGGCGCAGGTGATCGTCCAGCGTGCCGCACAGATTGGCCAGGCGCTCGTTGTCCGACGGCTCCAGTTCCAGAGTCAGCGCCGCTGCAGTATCGCTGGCGCCCATCAGGCGGCCACCGTCCGCGCCGGCACCAGGCGCCCGCGCAGGGAATTGGCCAAAGCACCGGTGATGCGAACCTCAACCATGCGGCCGACCAGCTCCGCCGGACCCGGGAAGTTCACCACCCGGTTGTTTTCCGTGCGCCCGGCCAGCTCGGCGGCGTCTTTCTTGCTCGCGCCTTCAACAACGACGCGCTGCACGCTGTCCACCATTTGCTCGGAGAAACCGCGGGCCTGCAAATTGAGCTGGTCCTGCAGGCGCTTGAGACGCGCTTTTTTCTCTTCCAGCGGAACACTGTCCGGAAACGACGAGGCCGGCGTGCCGGGCCGGGCTGAATAGATAAAGCTGAAGCTTTGATCAAATTCCAGGTCGCGCACCAGCGACAGCGTCTGCTCGAAATCCTGTTCCGTCTCGCCGGGAAAGCCGACGATGAAGTCCGACGACAGCGCAATATCCGGCCGCACTTCGCGCAGGCGGCGGATTTTTTGCTTGTATTCCAGCCGGGTATGACCGCGCTTCATCAGGCTCAAAATCCGGTCCGAGCCCGACTGCACCGGCAAATGCAGGTAGTTGGCCAGTTTGGGCACATCGGCGAAGGCCTCGATCAGGCTGTCGGAGAACTCGACCGGATGCGAGGTGGTGAAGCGGATGCGCTCAACGCCGTCAATGTGGGCAACGTAGCGGATCAGCAGGGCCAGATCGGCCGTGCCGCCGCCGTGCATCGGGCCGCGATAGGCGTTGACGTTCTGGCCCAGCAGGTTGATCTCGCAAACGCCCTGCTCGGCCAGCTCGGCCACCTCGGCAATCACGTCGTCGAGCGGTCGACTGACCTCTTCACCGCGGGTGTAGGGCACAACGCAAAACGAGCAATATTTGCTGCAACCTTCCATCACCGACACAAAGGCCATCGCCCCGCGCGCGCCCGGCGCCGGCAAGTGGTCGAACTTCTCGATCTCCGGAAAGCTGATGTCCATGGCCGGCCTTCCTTCACCACGCACCTGATCGACCATCTGCGGCAAACGGTGGATGGTTTGCGGCCCGAACACCAGGTCGACAAAAGGCGCTCTACGGCGAATGCCCTCGCCCTCCTGGCTGGCCACACAGCCGCCGACGCCGATCAGCACCTCGGGCCGCCGCTCTTTCAAGGGCCGCCACTGGCCGAGCTGGGAGAACACCTTTTCCTGGGCCTTTTCCCGAATCGAGCAGGTATTGATCAGGATCACGTCGGCCTGGTCGGGGCTGTCGGTCAGCTCCAGCCCGTGCGACGCCGCCAGCACATCGGCCATCTTTTCCGAGTCGTACTCGTTCATCTGGCAGCCGTGAGTCTTGATGTAGAGCTTTCCAGCCATGTCTATCCAGTCTGTTGTTGCTTGCGTCCGAGTCCGCTAGTTTAGCGAATCTGCCTGAATTCCCGAACATTGCCCCCGTCATCCAGGGTGTCCGGCCGAGCGGCCCGGTAGCGCACGCGGCGGGTGATGCGGCAGCTCAGTTCGTAGGGAATGGTGTCGGCCGCGGCCGCGATTTCCTCGATCGGCACTTCCCTTCCCCACAAAATGGCGCGGTCGCCGATCTTGACGCCTGGGCAATCGGTCAGGTCGACGGTAATCATGTCCATGGAAACCCGTCCGATCAGCGGGCAGCGCTTGCCTGCCACCCATACCGGCGCACCGTCGATCACGCTGCGGGGATAACCGTCGCCATAGCCGATACCGACCACGCCGACGGTCAGATCGCGCTCGGCGATGAAGCGTCCGCCATAACCGATGGCCTCGCCGGCGGCCACCGCATTGACCGCCAGAATTTCCGCCTCGACCGTCATCGCCGGCTTGAGGCCCAGCTCGCTCCCGGCCTTGCCGTGCAGCGGCGAAATCCCGTACAGAATGATGCCGGCTCGCACCCAGTCCCGGTGCGTTTCCGGATGATTCAGAATGGCGCCTGAATTGGCCAGACAATGCTCGCCGGGCAGACCGGCCGCAGCGGCGTCGAAACGTGCCAGCTGTGCACCAGCAGACTGCGACAGCGGCCATTCCGAACCCGCGAAATGGGTCATTAGATTGACCTGCTCGGCACCCGGCAAGGCGCGCAACCGAGACTGCAGGGCGGCGACGTCCTGCGGCATCACGCCGAGTCGGTGCATCCCCGAATCCACCTTCAGCCACAGGCAGGCGCACGGCGCGCGACCGAAAGTCTCGAGCATGTCGACCTGGCTGGGATGGTGAATGGTCAACTCCAGACCCAGCGTTTCGACGACCGCCAGATCCGAGGCGTGCAGCACGCCTTCCAGCAGCAGCACCCGCTGTCGATTGCCGAGCCGGCGCACCGCGCGGGCCTCGTCGATGCTGGCCACGGCCAGCATGTCGGCCCCGGCCAGGGCCGGCAGGCAAAAATCCAGACGATGGCCGTAGGCATCCGCCTTGACCACCGCCATGATCCGGCTGCTCGGCGCCCACAGGCGCACGCGCGCCAGGTTGTGCGCGACCGCTTCGGCATCGATGCGAGCGATGGTATTGCGCGCCATGGTCAGGCCGCCCCCGGGAAGCCCATCAGCCGTCCTGACCGTAGTGATCGTAGGTGAAATCACGAAAGCGCAGGAATTCGCCCTGGAAACTCAAGGGAAAACTCCCGGTCGCGCCATTGCGGTGCTTGCCGATGATGATTTCCGCCTTGCCCTTGTCCGGGGAGTCTTCGTTGTAGACCTCATCGCGATAGATGAACAGGATCAGATCGGCATCCTGCTCGATCGCGCCGGACTCCCTCAGGTCAGCCATTTTCGGTCGCTTGTCCGGGCGCTGCTCCAGCGCGCGGTTGAGCTGCGACAGCGCCACCACAGGCACTCTCAGCTCTTTGGCAAGCGCCTTGAGACTGCGCGATATCTCACTGATTTCGTTGGTTCTGTTCTCGGAAAAACCGGAGACTTTCATCAACTGCAGGTAATCGATCACGATCAGGCCGATATCGTGCTCGCGCTTCATGCGGCGGGCTCTGGCGCGCAGATCGATGGGCGACAGCGACGGCGTCTGGTCAATGAACATGCGCGCGCCCTTGAGCATGGTCATGGCCGAGCGCAGATTGACCCAGTCGTGGTTGTCCAGCCGGCCTGTACGCAGTTTGTCCTGCCCGATCTGACCCAGGGATGAAAAAAGACGCATAACCAGCTGAGTATCCGACATTTCCATCGAGAAAACCGCCACCGGCACCTTGTAGCGAATCGAGGCGCGCTCGGCGATATTCATCGCCAGGGTGGTTTTGCCCATGGACGGCCTGGCGGCAACGATGATCAGGTCGGTCGGCTGCAGGCCGGCCGTGCGCGCGTCGAGCTCGCTGAACCCGGTCGGGACTCCGGTGAGCTCACCCTCGTTTTCCTGCAGCTCGTTGAGCAAATCCATGGCCTGCGCCATGACGGTCTGAACGCTGACATAGCCGGAAGCGCGCTGTGCCCCGCGATCGGCGATGGCATAGATTTTCTGCTCGGCCTCTTCCAGCAACTCCTTGCTGTCGCGCCCGGTGCTGCCCAGGGCGTCCTCGGCGATGTTGCTGCCGATGTCGATGAGCTGACGCAGGATGGACTTCTCCCGCACAATGCGGGCATAACCGAGAATGTTGGCCGGTCCCGGCGTCTCGTTGGCGAGCATGGTGATGTAGGCGCCCGCGTCAACGCGGTCGAGCTTGCCGTGACGCTGGAACCACTCGGTCACCGTGACCGCGTCAACCGGCTGGCCGTTCTGGAACAGCTCGGCCATGGCGCGGTAGATCAGCCGATGATTCTCGCGGTAGAAATCGCTCTCGTCGACCTGATCGGAAATCTTGTCCCAGGCATTGGCCGACAGCATCAGCGCACCCAGCAAGGACTGTTCCGCCTCGTTGGAATGGGGCGGCGCCTTGACGTTGCTTAGGGTCGACAGGCGGGGTTCAGCCACAGTGCGATTGTTGCTCCAGTAGGAATTGGGCCGGGTGCATGAGCAGTATAGGACCTCACTATTGCGCCGTCATGTTCAAGGCCTTGCCGGCCACAAACAAAACGGCCGAGGCAGCGGTCGACGCTGCCTCGGCCCTGACTGTAAAGGTCTGTTCGGTAAAGGCCGGCCAGCGACCTAGTGGGCCATGCGGCTAATTAGGTAACGCTCAGCCGTCGCACAAGCGTTGTGGGCAAGGCGCGCGAGCGCAGGACTGGCCGTCGCCAATTCAAGCGAGCGGAACGCAGCCCGCGGCGCTTGTGCGACGGCCCTTCGGGAGCCACTGTGCTGGCGCGACTC
>CAZUTZ010000199.1:0-5042 GCA_964623655.1 uncultured Wenzhouxiangella sp. | reverse complement strand
TCATTGATCCGGCAGGAACGGCAAGCCTTAACTGACCACCGTCACCGGTGTCCGCGTATGTCGCAACACCTTGTCGGAAACACTGCCCAGCATCAGGGCGCCGAAGCGGCTCTGACCTCTTCGACCCATGACCAGCAGCACGTCTGGCGCGTCATCCACATACTTGATGATTTCTTCGGCCACGTCGCCGATCAGGGCGACTTCCGTCGGCGGCGGGTCGCGGTCGCTGAGTTCCTTCAGGACCAGGTCCAAAGCCCGGCGGGCGGCCGAATCGCGCGCATGCTCAATGTCTTCAGCGCTCATGCCGAGCGCGCCAGAGATGTCGCTGGACATCATTGGAAAACAGTGCAACAGCACCAGCTCGGCGTTCATGCCGTCTGCCAGGCGGGCACCGACGCGAGCCGCTTGCAGCCCGTGGCTGGAGCCGTCCAGCGCTACGATGATCTTTCGAAATCCACTCATTCAATGGCCCTCCGTCGGCATTCAATCATGTCTGGATGATGCCACAAGCGCCGGTCGAAAACTGCCGGTGGCCCACTAGGCCTTGGCCTTGGCCTTGGTGCATTTCACCGCCACCACGGAACGGCCGCCGTCATCGACCACCAGCGCGGTCAGGTGACCACCCCAGACGCAGCCGGAGTCGAGACAGATCACCTGCTCGGTCTCCGTCAGCCCCAGCATGGCCCAGTGGCCGAAGATCAACAACCAGCCACTCCAGTTGGGGTGCAAATGCTCAAACCAGGGCCGCATGCCTGGAGGCGCCAGGCGAGGGTTGCTCTTGGCGTTCAGGTCCAGGCGACCATTGGCATCGCAAAAGCGCATGCGGGTAAACACGTTGGTTATAGCGCGCATGCGCTTGTAGTAGGGCTGCTGCGGCCGCCATCGGCGCGGCCGGTCGCCGTACATGTGGCGGAACTAGTTGTCAGGATCCTGGCGCAGTGCCCGCTCCAGCTCGGCCGCGCGGGCAGCGGTTTTCTTCGGCCCCCAGCGTGGATCGGTTCCGGCATGAACCACGGCCAGCCGATGCTTGCCGCTTTGCCAGAACATGGGCGCAGAACTCAGCCAGTCGATCAGCTCCTGGCCGTCGTCGGCGCTCAGGATGGCTTCGAATTCGGGGTTGCCCCGCAGTCGCTGAGGGGCCTGGCCGTGTGCATAGGCCAGCAAATGCAGATCATGGTTGCCCAGCACCGTCATGGCCGCATTGCCCATTGAGCGGACCAGGCGCAGGGTCTGAAGCGACTGTCCGCCGCGATTGACCAAATCGCCGGCAAAGCGCAGGCGATCAGCCGCTGGATCAAAGTTGAGCTTGTCGAGCAAACGCGCCAGGGCGTCGTGACAGCCCTGCACATCGCCGATGAAGATCTGGCGTTTCATCTTCTTCCTTCCAGCGCTTTGACCCCGGCGTTCAACATCATGCCTTGGAAAAACGCCGCTCAAGAGTGACAAAATTCAGCGCGTGGGGGTTGTTGGCGTCTGCAGGTCGGGATCGCATCGCCCGCACCAGCCACTGCGCAGAATCGAAAGCCGGAAAAAAGGTATCGCCATCGATTTTCAAGTCGATCAGGGTGAGCTCCAGCCGCGCCGCCAACGGCAAGGCTTCGGCATAAATCTGTCCGCCGCCGATCACCATGATCCGCTCCGCTTCTCGCGCTGTCTCGAGCGCCGCTTCAAGATTGCCGGCCAGCACCACGCCCTCCGGCAGCGGCGGGCGGCCGCGGCTGATGACGATGTTGGTCCGTCCCGGCAGCGGCCGACCAATCGACTCGAAGGTGCGTCGACCCATGACGACCGGGTGGCCCAGCGTTACGGCCTTGAAGTGCGCCAGGTCAGCCGGTAAATACCAGGGCATTGCGCCACCCCGGCCGATGACGCGCTCGCGCGCCATGGCAGCCACCAAAACCAGTTCGCCCGGCCCACCGCTCATGGCCGCGCCCCTGTGTCCAGACCCCAGCACGCCGGCCCGCTAGAAACCAGCCCGCCGGAAAAGCCCGGCATCGGCAACTGGCCAGGGCAGGGAATACAGCGGAACAAAGACTTCATGACAGCGCAATGGAGATGGCGAGAACCTAAACGGCCACTGCCGCGCGGATGGCCGGATGAAAGCGATAATTTTCCAGCTTGAAGTCTTCGTAAACGAAGTCCTGCAGGCGCCGGCGCTCGGGGTTGAGCTGCATTTGCGGCGGCGAATGAGGCCGGCGGGTGAGCTGGGTGTCAACCTGCTCGAGATGGTTCAGATAGATATGGGCATCGCCAAAGGTGTGGATGTAATCACCCGGCTGAAGATCGGTCACCTGAGCCACCATCAAGGTCAGCAGCGCATAGGAGGCGATGTTGAAAGGCACGCCGAGAAACAGATCGGCCGAGCGCTGGTAAAGCTGGCAGCTCAGGCGCCCCTCGGCGACGTAGAACTGGAACAGGCAGTGGCAGGGCGCAAGCGCCATGTGCCCGGCCGCCACGTTGGCCTGCGGCGAGACCGACTCGTCGGGCAAGTCGGCCGGGTTCCAGGCCGAAACCAGATGTCGGCGCGAATCCGGTCGGGCCCGGATCTGCTCGACCAGCTGGGCAATCTGGTCGATACGCCGGCCGTCCGGCGCCGGCCAGGAGCGCCACTGCACGCCGTACATCGGTCCCAGGCTGCCCTCCTCGTCGGCCCACTCATCCCAGATGCGCACGCCGTTGGCGTTGAGATAGCCGACGTTGGTATCCCCTTTGAGAAACCACAGCAGCTCGTGAATGATCGAGCGCAGGTGCAGCTTCTTGGTAGTCACCAGAGGAAACCCTTCGGCCAGATCAAAGCGCAACTGATGCCCGAAAGACGAAAGCGTGCCGACCCCGGTACGGTCGCCCTTGCGCACGCCCTGCTCTCTCACCTGTTTGAGCAATTCGAGATAGGCCTTCACGTCGATCCGGATCCTTGCGCCCGTTTGCGATAAGCGAAGATCATCAGCCCCGCCCCGGCGATCATCATCGGCAGGGACAACAGTTGCCCCATGCTCATCCAGTCCAGCGCGACAAAACCCAGGTGGGCGTCCGGTTCGCGGAAGAATTCGGCGATGAAACGGAAAACGCCGTAGCCCAGCACGAACAGCCCGCCGACAGCACCGACCGGCCGTGGCCGGGCCGAAAACCACCACAGCAGGATAAACAGTGCCAGGCCTTCCAGCGCGGCCTGATACAGCTGCGAGGGATGGCGCGCGTAGGCATCCAGGGCACCGGCCAGATACTGCTGGTAAAGCTCCTGCGACCAGCGCCCGCCGTGCTCGATGGCATCGGGAAAGATCACCGCCCACGGCACGTCGCTTTTTCTGCCCCACAGTTCACCGCCGATGAAGTTGCCCAGGCGACCGGCGGCCAGGCCCAGCGGCACCAGTGGCGCAATGAAATCGCCCAGACGCAGAAAACCGCAGCCCAGCTTGCGGCCGTAAAGCCAGATCGCGACGAGCACCCCGATCAATCCGCCATGAAAACTCATCCCGCCGTCGCGCAAACGAAACAGCAAAAGCGGGTCGGCCAGCAGGTCCGAAAACCCGTAGAACAGCACGTACCCAAGGCGGCCACCCACGATCACGCCCAGCACGCCCCAGAACAGGAAATCGCCGACCTGCTCCGGCGTCAGCGGCGCATCCGAACGACGCGCGCGCAGCCTGCCCAAAAGCCAAAACAGGCCGAAAGCGACCAGGTACATCAGGCTGTACCAGTAAATGCCGAACCCGCCGATGGAAAAGGCGATCGGGTCGATCTGATGGTAGTAAAAACTGCTCATGCGAGATCGCTAAGTGCGTTTCGGCAGGCGGGTGGCGAATCAGACCGAGTAGTGTAACGCGCGACTCGGAAGGTCTCGAAATAGACTGAGCGATCCAGGTTCAATAACTGCTCATGACTCTGGCGACCACACCTTTCAGGTAGCGCGTGAACGGCATGGCCGGTAAAACCGGGTGATCCGGCCCCTGCTCCAGGCGCATGAGCATCTGCAGGTCCCGATCGATATGGCGGGCCGCCTGACGCAGGACGTCGACGAACCGGTCTTCGAGCACGTGGGCCGAGCACGAGCAGCTGATCAGCAAGCCGCCTGGACGCACCAGACGCATGGCTTTTTCGTTGATGCGACGGTAGGCCGACAAGGCGGCCTTGACGTCCCTGGCGCGCGGCGCAAAGGCCGGCGGGTCGACGATGACGGCGTCGAAGCGCTCGTTGGCGGCCAGTCGGTCGGCCAGCCAGCGCTCGGCGTCAGCCTGGATGGCGCTGACAACCCCGCTCAGATCGCTGGCCTGCACGTTGCTGCGGATGGCGTTGACGGCGATTTGCGAGGAATCCACACAGATGACCTCGCCGGCGCCACGGCGGGCCGCGCCCAGGCCCCAGGCGCCGTGATAGGCATAAAGATCGGCCACTCGCGGCAGGCCGGCCAGCAGCGGCAGCGCCCGCCGGCGATTGTGCTGCTGGTCGAAGTACCAGCCGGTTTTTTGCGCATTCATGGGCTCGAAGGAAAAGCAAAGCCCGTCCTCGATAACCTGAAGCTGGCGTGCCATCCGACCCAAACCGGGTTCGGTTGAGCGCTTCAAACCCTCCAGCTCGCGCACCGCCGAATCGTTGCGCCACAGCAAGCCGTCCGGCTCGAGGACGCGGGCCAGGGCCTGCTCGATCACCTCGCGCCGCTGATCCATGCCCACGGTGTTGGCCTGCGCGACCAGGTAGCGATCAAAACGGTCGATGATCAGCCCCGGCAGACCGTCGCTTTCGCCGAAAACCAGGCGGTAGTAGGGTTCCGGGTACAAGCGCTGGCGCAAGGCCAGCGCAGCTTCGATACGCGCGGCAAACCAGTCAACGTCCGGATTGACGTTCGGCCGCCTGCTGATCAAGCGCGCGCAGATCAGTGACTTTGGACTTACCAGCGCGGTCCCGACGGCCCGACCGCCGGCGTCCAATACATTGCTGGCCTGGCCCGGCTGGAAGGTTCCCAGCGGCGAGCGCCTGACGTCAACTTCGTTGCTGAACACCCAAAGATGCCCCGCGCGCAGGCGCTTGTCCTCACCTTTTTTCAG
>CAZUTZ010000198.1:0-5042 GCA_964623655.1 uncultured Wenzhouxiangella sp. | reverse complement strand
TGGAGCGCAGCATGTTGAAGGTCATGGACATGCTTTCGCCGTCCAGGTAACCCTGCTTCTTCATCTTTTTCTCAAGGAACTTGAGCTGCGGCTCGTCGATGAAGACTTTCAGATCCCCGGCTTCGGAAAAGTCGACCTGGGTGGTAAAGAAAGTGGCCGACTTGATCCGGTCGTCGCTGCGCGACTTCATCAGCGACAGCGTGGCGGCCAGCAGGGTGCCGCCGATGCAGTAGCCGATACTGTTGACATCGCGCTGGCCGGTGGCCTGCTCGATGGCATCCAGGGCTTCGAAGATGCCCTGATGCGCGTAGTCCTCGAAGCGCTTGTAGCGCAGCTTCTCGTCCGGGTTGACCCAGGAGATGACGAACACCGTGTAGCCGCGATCGACGGCGTATTTGATGAACGAGTTTTTCGGTTGCAGGTCGAGAATGTAGAACTTGTTGATCCACGGCGGCACGATCAGCAGCGGCCGCGTATAGGCGGTCTTGGTGGTCGGCGCATACTGGATCAGCTGCATCATCTCGTTCTGATAGACCACCGAGCCCGGCGTGGTGGCGACGTTCTTGCCGACCTCGAAGGCGTCGTAGTCGGTCATCGAGATCAGGAGCTGGCCGTCGCCGCGGTTCAGGTCTTCGAGCAACCGGCGGAAGCCGCGGAGCAGGTTCACGCCCTTTTCCTCGCGGGTCTTTTCGAGCACTTCCGGGTTGGTCAGAATGAAGTTGCTCGGCGAGAGCGCATCGGCGAACTGGCGGGTATAGAAATGGATGCGATGGCGGTCGTGCGCGCTGACGCCGCGCATCTTGGCCACGTTATCGAGCATCCAGTCCGCGCTCAGCAGATAGGCCTGCTTGAGCAGGTCGAAAATCAGCTTCTCGTCCCACTTCTCCGAGCGGAAGCGGCGATCGGCGCGCGCCGCCGTAACTGCCTTGGAAGTCTCACGGCCGATGGCGCGGAAGCCCAGATATCTCAGCAGCGAGAGGTAGCGCTTGGTCAGCTCCCACTGCGCGCCGATGATGCGGGTCGGGTGACGAATGGTGCTCCAGGTTGCCTGGATGAGCGGCCGGCGCAGATTGAGCGGGTCGATGGTCGGCAGCTCCAGACGCTGACTGAGCTTGAGCGTCAATTCGCCCGAAAGGCGCGAGATCTGCGTGATCTCGGTGCTGAGTTCAGCCAGTTCGGCCTGGGTCTTTTCTTGCAGTTCTTTCATGGTTGCCTCGACTCTTTGATCCCTCCTGATTGGCGTGAAGGCGATTGGGTATTGTTCGCGCCTACAGCCGCAGTCCGCCGTCGACGGCAAAGTCGCGGCCGTTGACGTACTCGTTTTCGATGATAAAACGAATTGTCGAGGCGATCTCGTCGGGCTGGGCCAGACGCGCGGCCGGGATCGCGCTGGTGATCTTGCTGATGGCCTTTTCCGGCATGGCGGCGACCAGCTCGGTTTCGGTGAAACCGGGCGAGACGGAGGCTGAGCGGATGCCGTAGCGAGCCAGTTCCTTGGCCCAGGTCACCGTCATGGCGGCCGTGCCGGCCTTGGCTGCGGTGTAGTTGGTCTGGCCGAAGTTGCCGTTGCGCGAAATGCTGGCGATGTTGATGATCACGCCCTTGCGACCGCCGCGGATCATGTGTTCGGCGGCAGCGCGGCCGCACAGGAATACGCCGGTCAGGTTGACGTCGATGACCTGCTGCCACTGCGCAAGCGACATGCGATCGACCACCTCACCGTCGCGGGCTTTGATCAAAAGACCGTCACGGGTAATTCCGGCGTTGTTGACCAGCCCGTCGATGGCGCCGAGCTGGTCTTCGATTTCGGCAAAGGCCGCGTCGACCTGGGCCTCGTCGGAGACACTGGCGACGACGGCATGATGGCCTTCGCCGGCCAGGCTGTCGCGCGTCTTGAACAGTAAATCGGACTGCAAATCAATCAGGGCCAGGCGAGCGCCGGCCTCGGCCAACTGGTGGGCCATGGCCGCGCCCAGTCCCTGGGCCGCGCCAGTGATCACAATCGTGCTTTCTTCGAGCTTCATGCCGAATCCTTATCGTTGTTTTTCGAGCGCCGGCGGGTTGCCGGAGAGCGAGGGTGCTTTAGCGGTTTTCTTCGGGGTCTTCTTCAGTCTCGTCGGGCACGGCAGGCGGGTCATCGCGCAGGGTCGGCGTCAGGGCTTCGGTCCAGACCTCGAACATTTTTTTTTGAAACTGGCGAAAAGGGGCGAGCGGCGAAACCGAGCTCAGATCACTCAGCCCGGTCGACTTCATGGTCGCCGCCCAGGCGCTCTCGACCGAATCCTGCTGGGTCTCGAGATGGGTCATGACCTTTTCCAGGTAACCGCGCGTGAGGTCACGCATCGGGTTGGAATTGACCCGGATCATCGACTCCAGGAATTCATTGCTGAGCACGGGGCGGCCCAGCAGTTCCTGATCGGCAACGATCTGCAGCAGCACCGAACGGGTCACGTCCTTGCCGGTCTTGGCCTCGACCACCTGGATCGAATGACCTGCGCCGACCAGGTCGCGCACGTCGTGCAGCGTGATGCTCTGGCTGGAACCGGTGTCGTACAGACGCCGGTTGGCGTACTTCTTGATGATGCGAGTTTCGCTGTTACTGCCTTCCATACGCCAGAGTGTAACCTTTTACCTGCTGCACAAAAAAACCGACGACGACCGCCGCCGGTTTTTTATCGAACCATGGATCAAGCCGATCAGCTCTTGGCTGCCGTCTTCGGCTTCGGCTTGGCCGGCGTTTCACCCATGCCGAACATGCTGGAAAAATCCATGCTCTTGGCGAATTCCTGGCCCAGTTCCATTAGCTGCTCGCGCGACTCGGTGCTGATGGCGGTCAGCGCTTCCATGTGCGCCGACAGATGCTCGGCATATTCCTTGAAGGCAGCCGACTGCTTGGCGATCAGGTCGCTGGGGTTGGAGATATCGGTCATGCCCGACAGGCCCTGCTTGTTCAGCTCCATCAGCTTCTCGACGGATTCCAGGTTGGTCTTGGCCGACTTGTCGATGGCCTCGAAAAGAATGTCCTGGGCTTTCTTCATTTCGTTCAATGCGTTGCTGCTGTTCATCGGTAGTGCCTCGTGCTTGCGTTTGGGGTCGGTGGCTTTGAAACGCACCCGTTTCAATTGTGCGTTGCACAAACTTTAACACAAGCTTTTTGTGCGGCGCAACAAAAATGCGTTGATCAGTCAGCCGGCGCTGTTTCCGGGTACAGGTGGTGCCACCATTCCGGCTCGTCTTTCAGCCACTTGTCGAACCAGGCCAGCATGGTGTCCCACCACACATAGCGCTGCTCGCGGTCCAGGATCCAGTGATCCTCGCCCGGAAACTCGACCAGCTCGACCTCGCGCCCCAGCAGCTTGAGCGCGGTAAACATGTTGTGGCTCTCGCCCGGCGGCACGTTGGTGTCGGAATCCCCGGTGACCAGCAGCAGCGGCGTGGTGATCCGGTCAGCCGAATAGACCGGACTCTGGCCGACGTACAGCTCCTGGTTGTTCCAGGGAAAGCTGCCGCGGCTGGCAATGCCGGAATAGCCGAAGCCCCACCAGCCCTGGCCCCAGTAAGAGGTGATCGCGCTGATGCCGGCATGCGATATCGAGGCGGCGTAGATGTCGGTCAGCGTGGCCAGGTGCATGGTCATGAAGCCGCCGTAGCTGGCACCGATGTTGCCGATGCGCTCACCGTCGATGAATTCGTGGGCGTCGACGAAGCGCTCGGTGCCCTCGATGATGTCGTCTGCCGTGTAGCGCCCCCACGCGTTGACGTGCAGGGCCGACAGGTCCTGGCCATAGCCGATCGTGCCGCGCGGCTGCAGCACGTAGACCACGTACCCCTTGGCCGCCCACAGATTGAACGGATAGCGGCCGGTGAACTGGCGATTGACCGGCGTGGTGCCGCCGTAGTAGTAGACGATCAGCGGATAGCCCTGATCGGCGTCGAAATCCGGCGGCAGGTAGTAGCGGCCTTCGATTTCCACCTCGTCGGCATTGGTGAACGACCACGGTCTGACTTCACCGAGCACGACGTCGGCATATTGCTGCTCCCGGCTGTCGATCAGCACTTCCGGCTGGCCGCGCGCCAGGTCGATGCGGTGCACGCGCTGGGGCGCGGCGGCGTCGGTGCCGCGCACGACCACCACCGGCCGGCGCTGCTCGCTGGCGACGAACTGCTCCATGACTTCCAGCCCGGTGGGAATTTCGTTGAACTGGCCGGTGCGCGGCTGAAAGCGCACCAGCACGACTTCTTCGCCGCGGGTCGCGGAGAGCAGCAAGGTGTTGTCGGCCAGCCGATGCATGGCGCCGAAAGCCGGATCGAAATCGCGGCTCACGCTGCGCGCCGTCTCGCCGTCGGCACTCAGGGCATAGAGCTGGGTGTCGTATTCGTTCGGGGTCAGGTCCTCATCGGTGGTCGCACCGTCGCCCTGGGCCAGTCCGGGGCCGGCCAGCAGCCAGTAGCCGTCGTCGGCAAACAGCGCGCCGTTGAACTGGCGAAAATGGCCGATCTCGCGCTCTTCCAGCGAAGCCAGCTCGATCTCGAACAGGCGAAACAGGGAATGCGGGGGCTCCTCGTAATCGACCAGGCGCTCCGACATCAGCACCCGCCCGCCATCGGGATGGACATCGTGCAGGCTCACCGTACGCTCGTGCGCGGTCAGCGGCCGAATCAGCCCGCTGTCGACATCCAGCTCGAAGAGCTGGCTGTTGTCGCGAAAAGTGGCCCAGCGGTCTTCCAGTGCCCGCAGGCGACGGCGCTTGTCGTTTTCGCTCTGGTAGGGATCGGTCCAGCCGAACAGGATCGAGCCACCGTCCGGGTGCCAGCGCCACTGACCGATGTGCTCGTGGCGGGCCAGGCGGCGGGCCTGACCGGTTTCCATGTCGTGCAGCCAGATCTGCTCGCCTTCCTGCACGGCCAGCTGGGTCGAGTTCGGGCTCCAGGCCAGCGCGTTCGGCGGTGAGCCGGTCCACTGGCGCAGGATGCGGTCGCGGCCCAGGTCGCGGATTTCGGTGCGGCGCAGATCCAGATCGGCCTCGTCGTTGCGGTTGCTG
>CAZUTZ010000197.1:0-5061 GCA_964623655.1 uncultured Wenzhouxiangella sp. | reverse complement strand
TTCCGCAACACCGTCATCGTCATGACTTCCAACCTGGGCTCCGACCGTATCCAGGAACTGCAGGGACAGGATTACAGCGTTATGAAGCAGGCGGTGATGGATGTGGTCGGCCAGAATTTCCGACCGGAATTCATCAACCGTGTCGACGAGATCGTGGTCTTCCATCCGCTCGACCGGAAGCAGATCCGGGCCATTGCGGCCATCCAGATCGAAGGCCTGAGACAGCGCCTTGCCGAGCGCGAAATGAGCCTGGAGATCTCCGACCAGGCCCTGGATCTGCTCGGCAATGTCGGTTTCGACCCGGTTTTCGGTGCTCGCCCGCTCAAGCGCGCCATCCAGCAGAAGCTGGAAAACGATCTGGCCCAGCGCATCCTGGCCGGCGAGTTTGGTCCCGGAGATGCGATCCGTGTCGATGCCGCGGGTGGTGAGCTGCATTTTGACGTTTGACCCAGTGCTCGCTCTCCGGCAGCCAAATAGACTGCCGGCGAAGTCGGGCTGGATCGCTTCGCCAGAGCGTGGGTGCGCCCAAGCCGCCGAATTCGTCGGAATGTTTCCCCTGGCGTTGAAACCCGAATGGGTTTGGCGTCAATGTTGGTGACCGCGACTGATTGCGCCCGAGGGAGATAAGCGCGCGAGCCGGCTGGCACCGGTCGATCTTGAAGCTGTTGCCGATGGGCGCGAAGTCCGCTGCGCCCAGGATCAGTTGCCGCCCATTCCGGAGGAACTCATCGCCGCCGCCGACGGATTGCTGAATGGCGAGGGCGGCGCCTATGGCGTCAGCGCCAACATCGTCGGCAATTTCGACCCCGACACCCCAACGGTAGTGTGGGACATCGGGGTTGCCGCCCACGACATCGGTCACAATTTCAACTCGCCGCCACCCGCTGTTACGGCGGGCTCAACGGCAAGCCTGCGGCCTTGGATCGATGCTGGGGTAGCGAGAGCGGGCCGGGCTGCTTCAACGGTCCACCGTCACTCCTGGGCCCGCCGGGCCAAGGCAGTGGCGCCATCATGAGCTATGGCAGTGTGCGCCCTGTACCCACAAAGCCGGCTAAAGTCGTTGCCGAGAGTGGGGATCTCAAGGGGCCGAGGCCAGCAAAGTATCGATGGAGTCGTACACCGGGTCCCGCACCGGTGGTTCACTCCGTAGTCAGTTGATTGCTTTAACCTGCTCTGCAGAATCAATTGGGAGGGTAGATCATGGCCGACCAGCCAATCGTCGCAGCGCTGTCGCCGCAAGGCGTGGAAGTCAAGGAAGGTAAGACCTATTACTGGTGCCGCTGCGGCCGGTCCAAGGATCAGCCCTTCTGCGACGGTTCGCACAAGGGCACAGACATCGCTCCGCTGGAATGGACGGCGGAAAAGGATGACAAGGTCTACTTCTGTCGATGCAAGGCGACTGGCGATGCGCCGCTGTGCGATGGCACGCATTCAAAACTCGAGGTCGAGGTCGGGGATGAAGTCCCCGCGTCCGACGACAGCGATGACGGCGATAACGACGATGACGACAACCGTCCGCCTGAAGCCGAACCGACACCCGAAGAGCCCACCGTCGCCCGCATCCACGAGCTGGCCCGCCACGGCCTGGAGAAATCCGGGCCGCAGGGCGAGGTCGCGGCCATGGGCGTGCCGCGCAAGGACCTGCCGCACTGGGATGACCTGCAGCTGCTGACGGCACAGCTGGCGCGGCGCCCGCTGGGCGACGACGCCGAGGTCGATACCCGCCTGGTGATCGGCCCGCGCGCGAACAAGCCCCTGGAGCTGGACATTCCCCTGCTGGTTACCGACATGAGCTTCGGGGCGCTGTCCTACGAGGCGCGCATGGCGCTGGCCAAGGGCGCCGAGCAGGCCGGCACCGGCATCTGTTCCGGCGAGGGTGGATCCATGGACGACGAGCGCGCGGCCAACTCGCGCTACCTGCTTGAGCTGGCGCCGGCGCAGTTCGGCTGGCGCTGGGAGCTGCTCGACGAGGTGCGGGCCTTTCACTTCAAGGCCGGCCAGGCCGCCAAGACCGGGGTCGGCGGTCACCTGCCGGGCGCCAAGGTCAACGACAGGATCGCCGAGACGCGCGGCATCGAGCCGGGCGAAGACGCGATCTCGCCCGCGGTGTTCGAAAACCTGGTCAAGCCGGCCGACTTTCGCAAGTTCGCCGACGAGGTGCGCGAGCGCTCCGGCGGCATTCCAGTCGGCTTCAAGCTCTCGGCCAACCATATCGAGGACGACATCGACTTCGCCCTGGATGCCGGCGCCGACTACATGATCCTCGACGGTCGCGGCGGCGGCACCGGCGGCGCACCCCTGATCCTGCGCGACCATATCAGCGTGCCCACCATCCCGGCCCTGGCGCGCGCGCGGCGCCATCTGGACAAGATAAGCGGACGCGAGGTCACGCTGATCGTGACCGGCGGCCTGCGCACGCCGGAGGATTTCGTCAAGGCCCTGGCGCTGGGCGCCGACGGCATCGCCCTGGGCAACTCGGCCATCCAGGCGGTCGGCTGCGTCGGCGCGCGCATCTGCCACACCAACCGCTGCCCCACCGGGGTGGCCACCCAGGATCCGGAGCTGCGCAAACGCCTGAAAGTCGACCAGGGCGCCGAGCGCCTGGCGCGCTTCTTCGGCGCCTCGGTGGACCTGATGAAAGTGCTGGCCCGGGCCTGCGGCCATGACCGGATCGCGCGGTTTTCGCCGGCCGACCTGACGACTTGGAAGCGCGACATGGCGCTGCTCAGCGGCGTCCGTTTCGGCGGCGCGGCGGATTTGATTGATTAATCCGGCATGCCATTAGTCATGGCTCCTTAATGGCCGGCTGCACGGATGGAACCCGTGAGCGGAAAAATGTTTGCGGACATCCGCCGCAAACGCCGATCACGCTTAGCGCAACATCTGCCTTCATCCGCGTTGACCTGCGGCAAAAGAACCAGCACCGAAGTGCTCCAAACTCAATCTTGACGGCGAAAATTCCCGCTGCGGCCCTTGGCCAGGCGAAAAGCGCTGCGATACGGCAGCTTGCGGGACAGCAGGGCGATGAAGCGGTTGGCGCGGCCGGGCACGGCCATGACCGGTGCACGCGGGTTGTCAAGCTCACGCAGACTGAAAGCCACGACCTCGTCGGCCTGCATCCACATCCACGACGGCAGTTTGGAGACGATATCGCGGGTGCCCACCACATCGTGGAATTCGGAATAGGTGAATCCGGGGCACAGCGCCTGCACCCGAACTCCTTGAGCCGCCGACTCCATCGCCAGTGATTCGGAAAACTTGATCAGGAAGGCCTTGCTTGCGGCATAAAGCGTATGTCCGGCGGTGCCGGGCGCGATTCCGGCCAGCGAAGCGACGTTGATGATCGTGCCGCGCCCGGCCGCGCGCATCCCGGGAAGGACGCGATGGCTGAGTTCGCATACCGCTTCCACCATGACTTTCAGGAAGTGAGCCTGGTCCGACCAGTCGGTCAGGTGGTACTGCCCGGCGATGGCATAGCCGGCGTTGTTGACCAGCATGTCGATAGAGCGTCCGCTGTCGGCTATCGTCTCGACGATCCGGCGTGGCCCGGCTTCATCGGCCAGGTCGGCGCTGATGGTTTGGCACTCGATCCCGTGCTGAGCGTTCAGATCGTCCGCCAGCGCCTGCAGGCGGTCGCCACGGCGCGCGGTCAGCGCCAGGTCGTGGCCGCCGGCGGCGAGCTGGCGGGCGAATTCAGCGCCGATGCCGGCCGAAGCGCCGGTAATCAGGGCGAGAGGACGTGAGTTCATTGCGCGTCTTGCTTGCTGGAAGACAGCCTCGTATCCTAGCGGGTTTGAATTGGAATCTTGACCATGCGTGTACCGCTGATTGCTGGGAACTGGAAAATGAACGGCCTGCGCGACGATGCCAGGGAGCTGGTCGCCGGAATTCGCGAACAGGCCGGCTCTTGCCCGCAGGTCGAGCTGGCGGTGATGCCGCCGTTCCCCTATCTTGATTTCGTCGCCTCGCTGTTGGCTGATTCCGGTATCGGCCTGGGAGCTCAGGATTTGAGCGAGCGCGCGGCGGGCGCCTTTACCGGAGACGTCAGCGCCGGCATGCTGCTCGACTGTGGCTGCAAATACGTGCTCGCCGGTCACTCGGAGCGGCGCACCCTTCATGGCGAGGACGATGAGACGGTGGCGGCCAAATTCGCCGCAGCGGTCGAGGCCGGGCTGACTCCGGTGCTTTGCGTCGGTGAAAGTCTGACCGAGCGCGAACAGGGCAGGACGGAAGAAGTCGTCGGTCGCCAGTTGGCCGCAGTGCTGGAGCGCAGCGGCATCCGGCCTTTTTCCACGGCGGTGGTGGCCTATGAACCGGTCTGGGCGATCGGCACCGGCCGCACGGCAAGTCCCGAGCAGGCGCAGGCCGTTCACGCCATGATCCGATCGCAACTCAGCGAGGAGGATGCTACAATAGCCGGCCAAATTCGGATTTTGTACGGTGGCAGTGTCAAGCCCGACAATGCCGCCGAACTGCTCGCCTGCGACGACATCGACGGCGGCCTGATCGGGGGCGCCGCTCTCCAGGCCGATTCCTTTATGGCGATCGCCAAGGCAGCTTGTCCTTGACGACGATTGAGTGATTCATGCTGTATACGGTTCTTATTATTCTTCACGTGGTGCTGGCGGCCGGGTTGATCGCCCTGGTGCTGGTGCAGCGTGGTCCCGGCGCGACCATGGGTGCCGCTTTCGGCGCCGGCGCGTCGGGCACGGTGTTCGGGTCGCGCGGATCGGCCAGTTTCCTGACCCGCCTGACTTCGTGGCTGGGCGTGGGGTTCTTCGCGATCAGCCTGTCAATGGCGGTGCTCGTTGCGCGTACGGGCGGTGTAGCCGAGTCTCCTGATGATCTTGGCGTGGTTGGTCAGATCCAGACCATTCCAACCGAGATCGAAGAGGAAGACGTGTTTCTGACCGCGCCCGATGAAGACGACGAAAGCGACTCGATTCTCGAGCCGCCGCCGGACTGAAATTTGCTGGATCAATTGCTTTTCGGGTGTTCACCTGACCTTGTTGCCGAAGTGGTGGAATTGGTAGACACGCTGTCTTGAGGGGGCAGTGGCGA
>CAZUTZ010000196.1:0-5078 GCA_964623655.1 uncultured Wenzhouxiangella sp. | reverse complement strand
AATCCATGGGTCGGCAGGCCGGACAGCACCTGCTTGATCACGGCGGGCGCGAGATTCTTGCCGACATCGACCTGTAAAAAAGGTGTGGACATTGAAAGTTTCCGGTGGCATGATGACGATCAAAAGGGTGTAGGGGACTACAGATTTCGCTTTCCGGGCGCCATCCACGATTCAAGTTTTTGAGGTGCGTCCCCCTACTGCCAACGCCAACACGCAAGCCCCCAGCACTTCATGGGCTTGAATCAGGCGCCCGGATCTTATCGTCGAAAAAAGGCCTGCCGATGCAGGCCTTTTTTCGTTGCGCAGCGCCCAGGAAACTCGATGGCTTCACAGTGCACAATCCTGATTACCCGCAGCGGGGCCGCCGGTCAGCAGCTGGCGGCGCGGCTGGAACAGCCTCGGCAGACCGTCATCCACTACGCGCCGGTGCGCCTGGAAGCGATGCCGGATCCGGATCAAACGCGGCGTCAATTGCGGGCATGTCTGCCGGTTGATGTCCTGGTGATGCCTTCGGCTGAAGCGGTGCGACGCCTGGTCGAGTTACTGACGCCGGCCGAGCTTGACGCGTCGGTGGTCGTGGTGCCGGGCCCGGGTACCGCCGAAGTCGCCCGCCGGTCCGGCTTCCAGGCCGTGAGGTTTCCGGAGCGCATCGGCAACAGTGAAGAGATTCTTCAATTGCCGGATTTGCAGGGCGTGGCCGGCGCCCGGGTGCTCATAGCCGCGGCAGCCGGCGGTCGCAACCTGATCGCCAAACGACTGCGGCAACGCGGCGCCACTGTGTTCAAGCCCGAGGTCTATCAGCGCATCGCAACGCCGCCCACTGCTGAACAGAGCGACCGGATTCTGGCTGCGACCTGCCTGTATACGCTGGTGGCCAGCGGCGGTGCGCTACTGGGTCTGCAGCAGCACTTGCCGCCATCGTGCTGGGGCTTCATCGCCGAGCAGCCGATGATTGTGCCGTCGCCGCGCGTGGCTGCCATGGCCGAGGCGGCAGAATGCGTTGATGTCACGGTTGCCGATGCTGCCGACAACGAAGCGATGATCGCCGCACTGGCACGAGTTTGCCCGTCCCTGGCAACGATCAGTTACCCTGTATAGCGCTTCACGCGATTCGAAATATCGGCAGTCTGCTCCAGGGGAGGAGTTCATGAAAAACAAGCAGGGCGATCACGATCAGCCCGACCGCGAGCAGTCCGAGTCTGCTGAGTCACAGCAGGACACTGCGGCCGCCGGCAGTGATGACAAGCCGAAGAAAAAGGCCAAGCCGGCTCGCTCGCGCTCCGGCGGGCTCGCGCTGCTGCTGTCGCTGATTGCGCTGGGCGCGGTTGCCTGGCTGATCTATGAGCAGGCGGATGTGGATGAAGCGCCGGGCGATACCGTCAGTTCGCAGCAACTGGCGGCGGTCGAGGAGCAAGTGGCCGGGTTGTCCGACGCCGTGGACCAGGTCTCTGCTGGGCTGGAAGATCGTCAGCAGCTGGCTGATCGCCAGCAGGCGCTGGAAGAAAATCTGGATCAGCTCAATTCCAGTTTGAATGCCCTCGAAGACCAGCTGCAGGATCGATACGTGCAGCGACTCGATCAAATCGAGGATGACCTGGAGCAACAGTCCCAGCGCTGGTCGAACGAGCTGGCGGCGGTGGAGGAACGACTGGGCCAGGCGATCGATTCCTGGGAGGTCAGAGGCGACGAGGAGCAGCAGGTCGAGCGTGATCTGGTGCGGCACGTCGCCATGCTGGAGGCCTCGGCGCTGTTGCGAATCGGGCAGGAGAGAGCCGAGATTGGTGCTGACCTGCGTGGGGCCGGACAGGCCTTTCGGCGCGCCGAGCAGCAGCTGGGTCGGGTCGACGACGTGCGGCTTGACCGGGTTCGGCGCCTGATCACTGAAGAGCTGGAAGCCCTGGAAGCCGCGCCCGCGCCTGACTTAGGGAGAGCGCTGGCTCGACTGGACCGACTGGCGCGGGAGAGTCGCGAATGGCCAATGGTGGGTGATCGGCCGGCACCCGAACCGGAGGAACCTGCCGAGAACGACGAGCCGGAGCACTGGCGCGAGCGCTTGATGGGCGTGGCCAGAGGCCTGGTGCGCGTGCAGGCCCGGGATGACCTGGGACGGACGCAGGAACAATTCGAGGCCGCCCGGGATTTGCTGCAGCTGCGGCTGGTTGCCGCGCAGCTGGCGCTGACGCGGCGGGATGAAGACGGCTTCGCCCTTCAGCTCGAAGCCGCGGTCGAGCTGCTGGACGACTGGTTCGATCGGTCGTCGGCATCGGTCACGCAGGCACGGAGCGATCTGGAAGAACTGCGCGGCCTGGATTTCGAACCCGCAGTGCCGGAACTGGGTGCGGCGCTGGATCGGCTGCAGACCATGCTGGGTGGGTCGTGAAAAAGCTTTTTTTCATCATTGCGACCCTGGCCGCGGTGGTCGCGGCGGCCGTGGCGGCGCCATTTCTGATGGACGATCCCGGGCATGTTCGGGTGGATATCGGTGGCTGGCGACTGGAAATGTCGGTACTGGTGCTCGTCGGCCTGATCGTGTTGTCCTGGGTCGTGCTCAGCATTGCGATGGGCCTTTTTCGTCTGCCGGGCAAGGCATTGCACCGGGCCCACAGCGCGCGCGCCGAGCGCCAGCTGGAACAGGGCCTGCTGTCGCTGGCTGAAGGTGACTGGGCGCAGGCGGAACAGCAACTTGGACGAGCGCTCAAACACCGGGATTCGCCGGCGGCTTATCTGGCCGCCGCACGCGCGGCGCAGGGGCAGGCCGAGCCGGAGCGGCGCGAGGCCTGGCTGCAGCTGGCCGACGCTCGATTTGGTCGCCGTCATCGGGTGGCCTGCCTGACCCGAGCGCGCATGCTCCTCAATGAAAGTCGAGCCGAGGAAGCCGTGCCAATCCTGGAGTCCCTGCATCTTCGCAACCGCCGTCATTCGGGCGTTCTGCGTCTGCTGCTGCAGGCCTATCAGGATGCCGATCGTTGGCGTGACCTGCGTCTGCTGACCCCGGCCTTGCGCAAGGCCGACATTGTCGACGCCGCGCGCGCCGAGGAGCTTGCGGTGCTGGCTGCGGTGCGTGAGCTGGAATCGGCCATGGATACCGACCAGCTCGAAGACGCCTGGCGCGCCCTGCCGGGCCGTTTGCATCGGGCGCGCGATGTCGTGGTGGCCTATGCGCGTCGCGCGGGCGACCTGGGGCGTCCGGGCCTGGCCGGGAAGAGCCTCAAGCAGCTCCTTGAGGCAGCGCCGGATACCGAGGCACTCAAGCTGTATGCCTTCGCTGACGACAGCGCGCGGAGTGGCCGCATCGCCGACTGTCGGCGATGGCTTGAACAACATCCGGATGACGAGGGGCTGCACCTTGCCCTGGGCCTGCTGTATCTGGCCGACCGGGATGATGCGCGCGCGCGTGAGCATCTGGAAAAAGCGCTGGCTCAGCGCCCGGACAGCGAAGCCTTTGCGCTGCTCGGTCGCGTGCTGGATCGCAGCGGGCAGCTGGAGTCTGCCGCGCATTGTTATCGCAATGCCCTGCGTCTGAAAGCCGGGCGTGGCGCTGAACCTTTGCCTGCGCCGGGACAGGACACGGGGGCGGGGGCCGACGGGAACTCGCCCAGCAGCTGAAAGTCAAACGGCGTTAACTGAATATATCAGCAGTCGTTCATTGCTCCTTAACTGGAACGATGTTCTACTGCTTACACAGCAAGGATTTTTGACGGAGTTAGGAATGAGCAATCAGCTTGTACCAAGTCATATGCTGGCGCCGGCCGGTACCGGGTCACTGGACGCCTACATTCAGGAAGTGAATCGCCTGCCGGTGCTCACTCTCGAAGAAGAGCAGAGCCTGGCACGCCGCTTCCGCGATGAGGAAGATCTCGACGCCGCGCGTCAGATGGTCATGTCCCACCTGCGTTTCGTGGTACACGTGGCCCGCGGGTATGCCGGTTACGGGCTGCCGCTGGGTGATCTGGTGCAAGAGGGCAATATCGGCCTGATGAAAGCCGTCAAGCGTTTTGACCCGGACCAGGGTGTGCGCCTGGTCTCGTTTGCCGTGCACTGGATTCGCGCCGAAATCCACGAATTCATCCTGCGCAACTGGCGCATCGTCAAGGTCGCGACGACCAAAGCCCAGCGCAAGCTGTTTTTCAACCTGCGTCGGCAGAAGAAGCGCCTGGGCTGGTTGAATCAGGCCGAGGTCAACCGGGTAGCTGAAGACCTGGGCGTCAAACCGGAGGTGGTCATGGAGATGGAATCCCGTCTGGCCGGCCAGGATATCGGTTTCGATCTGACCAACGACGACGATGAGTCCAGCTATGTTGCTCCGGCCGCCTACCTGGAAGGCCTGACGGTCTCACCGCATGAGGCGACTGAAGCCCAGGACTGGGAAGAGCACCATCAGAATCTGCTCTTCGACGGGATTGAAAATCTGGATGACCGCTCGCGCGACATCATCCAGAGCCGCTGGCTGATGGATCCCAAGATCACCCTGCAGGAACTGGCCGACAAGTACGGCGTTTCGGCCGAGCGCATCCGGCAGCTGGAAAACGCCGGCCTGAAAAAACTCAAGGCGCGCTTCGAAGCCTGAGCCGACCTCAGGCCCGTTTTTACCCTGGCAGCAATGCAAAAAGGTGGCTCAGAGCCACCTTTTTTGTTTGAACGGCCATCGGGCAAACCGACAGCGTTTCGAGGTCAGCCGCTGCCCCTGAAATCGTCCAGCCCAACCAGCGCCGGCTCCGGCTCCAGGTCAAGACCGAATTTCTTGAAGACCGAATCCATGATCTCCCCGATCAGCCGCTGCAGGTCCTGCGCCCGGGCCTGCCCGCGGTTGACCAGCACCAGGGCATGGTGCTCGTAGACGCCGGCATCGCCGATGGACCTGCCCTTCCAGCCCAGTTGCTCGATCAGGTGGCCCGCAGCGATCTTGACCCTGCCGTCGGGCTGCACCCATTGCGGCAGGCCGGGATGGTCGCTTTCCAGGGCTTGCGCCATTGCCGCGTCGACGATGGGGTTTTTGAAGAAGCTGCCGGCATTGGGCAGGCGGGCCGGGTCGGGCAGGCGATGGCGGCGCAGGCGCATGACGGCGGCGGCCAGCTGGC
>CAZUTZ010000195.1:0-5108 GCA_964623655.1 uncultured Wenzhouxiangella sp. | reverse complement strand
CCCTGGTCCCTCAAGATTTCCAGACCACAATCCCACCCGCTGAAGCGCACATCCACCGGCCGCACCTTGATGCCATGCCGCCGCGCGTCGTTGATGATCTGGGCCGGGGCGTAGAAACCCATGGGTTGGCTGTTGAGCAGGCCGCAGGCGAAGGCCGCCGGGTGATGGCACTTCAGCCAGGCCGAGAAATAAGTCAGCAGAGCGAAGCTGGCGGCGTGAGACTCGGGGAAACCATAGTCGCCAAAGCCCTTGATCTGGCTGTAAATCCGCTCGGCAAATTCCTGCGTATAGCCGCGTGCAAGCATGCCCTCGAGCAGCTGTTCGCGAAACGGCTCCAGACCGCCGCGGCGCTTCCAGGCCGCCATGGCCCGGCGCAGTCGGTCAGCCTCGCCGGGCGTGAAGCCGGCCGCGGTCATGGCGATCTGCATGACCTGCTCCTGGAAAATCGGCACGCCCAGGGTACGCTCCAGCACGCTTTTGAGCTCCGGACTGGGATAGCGCACCTCGGCCGGGTTGTCGCGCCGGGCGAGATAGGGATGGACCATCTCGCCCTGGATCGGCCCGGGCCGCACGATCGCCACTTCGACCACCAGGTCGTAGAAACAGCGCGGTCTCAGTCGCGGCAGCATGGCCATCTGCGCCCGCGACTCGACCTGAAACACCCCGACCGCATCGCCGCGGCTGAGCATGGCGTAGGTGGCGGGGTCCTCGCGCGGGATTTCGGCAAGGGAGCGGGGGCGTGGCGAGGGACCAGGGACCAGAGACCAGGGACTAGAACCGTAGGTCGGCCCTACGTGGCCGACGTCCTGAGTCGGTTCCTGGCACGGGCCGTCGGGGATGTAACCCCGGCCTACAGGTGGTTGGGCCTCGGCCACCTCCGTGGAGCTGAAACCTTCGCCCATCCTCCCTGCCCCCTTTTTTGGTCCCTGGTTCCTGGTCCCTGGTCCCTCACAACCCTGGTCCCTGGTCCCTGGTCCCTCAAAAATCAGCCCCAAAGCCTTCCGAATCACCGTCAACATCCCCAGCGCCAGGCAGTCGACCTTGAGCAGGCCCAGCGTCTCCAGATCGTCCTTGTCCCACTGGATGATCGTGCGGTCGTCCATGGCGGCGTTTTCCACCGGCACCAGATGATGCAGGGGCGCATCCGAGATCACCATGCCGCCGACGTGTTGCGACAGGTGGCGGGGCAGGCCGATGAGCTCTCCGGTCAGGCGCGTCAACTGGCGGGTAACCGGGGCTTGCGGGTCAAAGCCGCAGTTGGCCAGGCGCTCCGGCCAGGCTTCGGGCTGGTCCCAGCCGGCCAGCGAGGCGGTCAGGCGATTCAGGCGCTCCGGCTCCAGACCCAGTGCACGGCCGACATCCTTGAGTGCGCTCTTGGGCCGGTAGCTGATGACCGTGGCGGCCAGGGCGGCGCGCTCGCGGCCGTACTTGTCGTACAGATACTGCAGCACTTCCTCGCGCCGCTCGTGCTCGAAGTCGACGTCGATATCGGGCGGCTCGTTGCGTTCTTTTGAAATGAATCTTTCGAATAAAAGCTGCTGCTTTGACGGGTCAACCTCGGTGATCTTCAGGCAGTAGCACACCGCCGAATTGGCTGCCGAACCGCGACCCTGGCACAGGATGCCGCGCGAGCGGGCGAAGCGCACCACGTCGTTCACGGTGAGAAAAAAGGCCTCAACGCCCATTTCCTCGATCAGCTTCAGTTCATGGGCGACCTGTTGTCGCACCCGGTCCGGCGCCTGCTCGCCGTAGCGTTCGCGCATGCCGGCCAGCGTCAGTCGGCGCAGATGCTGGGCCGGAGTGAACGGTTTGGGCGCCAGCTCGCGCGGATAGCGATATTCGAGCTGAGCGAGCGAAAAACGACATTGTTCGGCCACTCGCACGGTCTCTGCCAGCCACTCGGACGGATACAGGCGGACCAGAGTGGAGATCGGGCGCAGATGGCGCTCGCCGTTGGCGGCCAGACTCAGGCCGCATTCGGACAAGGGCTTGTTCTCGTGCAGCGCGGTCAGCACGTCCAGCAGCGCCCGGCGCCCGCGGTGATCCATGCGCACATCGCCGCAGGCCAGGCAGGCCAGGCGGTGGCGGCGGGCAAGACGGTCCAGCTCACGAAACCAAGTCTGCTCGCCCGGCTGCAGCAGCCGGGTTGCCCCCAGCCACAGGCGGCTGCCAAAGTGCTGTTTGAGTTCACCGGCCTGCTCATCAGGGGCGGAGTGACCGGTCCATGGCGCGGGTTTCCAGATCGCCAGCACCCGATCCAGGCCCTCGGCCAGGTCGGTGCGCTCGATCCGGTAGCCGCCTTTGGTCGCGCGCCGCCGGGCTCGCGTGATCAGACGGCAAAGCTGGCTGTAGGCGGTCTGATCGGGCGCCAGCAGCACCAGGTGCACATCATCAAGGTGAATTTCGGTGCCGATGATCAGGTGCAATCCGCAAGCCTGCGCCGCCTCGTGCGCACGCACCACGCCGGCCATTGAACATTCGTCGGTCACGGCCAGCGCCCGGTAGCCCAGGGCGGCTGCACGCTCGACCAGCGCACCGGGCTGTGCGGCCGCGCGTCGGAAGCTGAAGGCGCTCAGGGCATGGAGTTCGGCGTAGCGGGGGAGGGTATGCGGCATGGTGTAATTGTATACAGTTGTGCGGCGGGTCTTGTGAGATCGGGTGATTGCTTTCCCTGCCTTGTTCTGGCTTGAATTCCGCCGGCAAAGCCTTCATAAAAACGACACTGGGCGGAGATTGGAATATGGAGTTCAAGGACTACTACAAGACCCTGGGCGTCAAACCGGATGCCAGCACCGACGAAATCAAGCGCGCCTATCGCAAGCTGGCGCGCAAATTCCATCCGGACGTCAGCAAGGAAGCCGATGCCGAAGCCCGGTTCAAGGAACTGGGCGAGGCCTATGAGGCCCTGAAAGACCCCGAGAAGCGTGCCCAGTACGACCAGTTGCGCCAGGGCGGCTGGCGGCAGGGGCAGGAATTCCGGCCGCCGCCGGGCTGGAGCCAAAGCGGGCCGGCCGGTGGCGACGGAGAGGGTTTTTCCGGCTTCAGCGACTTTTTCGACAGCCTGTTCGGCGGCCTGGGCCGCGGTGGTTTCCGGCAGGGTCCGGGCGGCCGTGGCGCCGGTGTTCGCGCCAGGGGCCGCGATGTCCACGCCAGCGTGCAGATCGACCTGCCCACGGCGTATGCCGGCGGCGTGCAGCGCCTGAGCCTCAACCGGACCGAAACCGGTCCTGACGGCCGCCTGCAGCAGGTGCCGAAAACGCTCAAGGTGCGGATCCCGCCCGGTGCCACGGAAGGCCGGCAGATTCGTCTGGCCGGGCAGGGCGAGCCGGGCCTGAACGGCGGTCCGGCCGGTGATCTGTACCTGGAAGTGAGTCTGAAGCCTCATCCCCTGTACGAGCTTCAGGGCAAAGACGTCCACCTGAGCCTGCCGATCACGCCCTGGGAGGCGGCGCTGGGAACGCGGCTGGCGGTGCCCACACTGGGCGGCCGGGTCGAAATGAATATCCCGGCAGGCGTTTCCAGCGGTAAACGCCTGCGGCTGAAAGGGCGGGGCTTGCAGGGTCAGCCGGCCGGTGACCAGTACGTCATTCTGAAAGTCGTGGTGCCCGAAGCAAAAACCGAAAAGGCGCGGTCCTTGTACGAAGCACTGAAACAAGAGCAGGATTTCGATCCCCGTGCCGGGATGGAGGCTCAGTCATGACGCCGTCGAACACGCTGCCAATTGCCGAAATCATCGGTCAGGAGATGGCCGCGGATCTGGACCAGGTGTGCCGCCTGTGCGGCCTGGACAGCGCGGAGTTGCTGGAATGGGTGCGCGAGGGCGTGGTCGAACCGCAGGAACTCGACGCCGCCCGCTGGCGGTTCAATCCCCGCCAGGTGCGCCGGGTCTATGTCGCTCGACGGCTCAAGCGCGACCTGGAGCTGGACACGCCCGCACTGCCGGTGGTGCTGGATTTGATCGAAGAAGTCCAGACGCTCCGACGCCGTGTTCGGCTGCTCGAACGAGTCGTCGAAGACTGACATCCCGCACCGCCAGTCCGACCCTGGATAACGGCATAATGGGGTTTGGTCAACCAAGCCCCTGACGTTCGTGTCTGATCATCCCTATCCGCATCTGCTCAAGCCCCTGGATCTGGGCTTCGTCACCCTGCCCAACCGCATTCTGATGGGCTCCATGCACACCGGCCTCGAGGACCGCGTATGGAACTGGCCGCGGCTGACCGCATATTTCGTGGAGCGGGCAAAGGGTGGGGCCGGTTTGATGGTGACCGGTGGCATTGCGCCCAACCGACGCGGCTCGCTGGCCCCGTTGGCCTCAAAGCTGACCAACCGTTGGGAAGTCGTCCGCCATCGCCGGATGACCGATGCCGTGCATGAAGCGCAAGGGCGTATCTGCATGCAGATCCTGCACGCCGGACGCTACGCCTACCACCCGTTCTCGGTTGCCCCCTCTGCGATCAAATCGCCGATCACCCCTTTCAAGCCCAGCGCGCTGTCGACGCGCGGCGTGGAGGGTCAGATTCGGGACTTCGTACGCTGTGCAGCACTGGCCCAAAAAGCCGGCTACGACGGCGTCGAGGTCATGGGCTCGGAAGGCTATTTCATCAACCAGTTCCTGGTACCGCGCACCAACCATCGCTCGGACGGGTGGGGCGGCAGCTTTGAAAATCGCATGCGCCTTGCCGTTGAAATCGTCAAGCGCACGCGCGAGCGGGTCGGCCCGGACTTCATCATCATCTATCGCCTGTCGATGATCGACATGCTGGCCGACGGCAACAACTGGGAAGAAGTCGTGGCACTGGGTCAGGCCATCGAGCAGGCCGGAGCGACCATCATCAACACCGGCATCGGCTGGCACGAAACGCGCATTCCCACCATCGCAACTTCCGTGCCGCGGGCGGCTTTTACCTGGGTCACGCGCAAACTGCGCGACGCGGTGTCTGTGCCGCTGGTGACCAGCAACCGCATCAACATGCCACACACGGCCGAGGCCGTGCTGGCCCGGGGTGACGCCGACATGGTCTCCATGGCGCGACCGTTTCTGGCCGACCCGGAGTGGGCCAACAAGGCCGCCCAGGATCGCGCCGACGAGATCAACACCTGTATTG